>JALHHH010000163.1 GCA_022837485.1 Bacteroidales bacterium | reverse complement strand
TGAGCGTAACATGTCAACCTTTTTTGGCATGTTTTGCCCCGGAATAACTGGCCTACTTTGCTCCGGAATGGGTGGCCTACTTTAGTCCGGATTATTCACGCTGCTTCTCAGCAGGGTATCTTAAATGCTTTTACCTTCTTTGGGTATCAGTTTGTCGACTTCAAGCCGTTCGAGGCGGAGGGTAAATCCGGTGCCCTGGGTGAAGTCGAGTCGTTTTTGAACGAATGTTGCAGGGGTAACGCCTTCTTCGGTTTCGCTCGTTTTGCTTCGCACGTTAATGTGGAAACGGCCGAGATCGCCAAGGCGTACTACCTGTCCTCTCTGCAGTTCGTTTTTAATCTGTTCCAGAAAGAGATCGAGGGTATTGCGGACATCAACAGCATTCATGCTGAGTCGTTCAGCCACACGTTCGCTCAGGGTGGCGTTGGTGAGTTCTTCCTTTCGCTGCAATCGAATGATGAGGTGGTTGGGCGACGACCAGGGATAGTCGCTTTTGAGGTAGTTCAGTGTAATTGCCATTGTTAGTTCTTTTTAGATAAATAGTTGTTAACCTGTGTTTCGTAAATGGCTGTCGCTACAATCGCGGGCCGGAATTTGTTCCGGTAGAAGGATCCATTCTGCTGGCAGGCTTGGTGGATCCTTCATTGTACCGGCCGGAACAATTGGTTAAGTTTAACGTAACAGGCTCATGTACATAACACCTGCACACAGCCATGGTGCGCCGGAGTGCATCCGGCCGGGAGTCCAAAAACAATCGGTTGGAAGAACGAAAAGGGGTAATGGAGTGCCTCCTAAGGTATATTCTGGTTCATAAAAGTTTTGGGCTTTTCATGTGCGTCAGGGGACGAGGGACGATGTTTCCGGGATAATCGATTTTCATAGCAACGGACAAGGCGACGGGGAGACGGGGGGACAAGGGGAAGGAGGATTGCGGAATGCGGAATGCAGAATAAGGAGCATTTGGAGTCTGGGAAGTTGGGCTTTTCATATTGATCAGGGGACGAGGGACGATGTTTCCGGGATAATCGATTTTC
>JALHHH010000162.1 GCA_022837485.1 Bacteroidales bacterium | reverse complement strand
CACTTGTTGTAATGCTTACGGAAGATAAATTTGTATTTTTAACCTTTTTCCAGAGCGTACAACAAGTGTGCGCTGCAGCTCATGCAGGGCACACACACGGGTTTTGCGTCAGGCGGGGTGACGTGCAAACTTGGAGCTTTGTGCTTCTATTCAAGTTCAGTTCTGGTTGACAGTTTTGTGCTTCGAAACCCGCCCGAACGCAAAGCCCGAAAACGTTAATGGCAATAGTATTAACATTTAATCACATTCAAAATATAACCTATGAAAAAACAAGCAATTACAATCATTTTAGCACTGACCATGATCTATTCTACAGGACAAGTTGTTGAAAGTATTGGCTTTAAAGGGGGAATCTCTTTTGCAAACCAGACTTGGGAATATAAATCACCTGACTTTGCTAATAAGATGGATTATAAAACTGGATTTTATAGTGTTCTGACTGCTAATTTTTTCAAAACCAAGCATCTCTGCCTGACAACAGATTTGGGGTTTGTTCAAAAAGGATTCCAAGAAGAAATTCCGATGACATCAGAAGAATTCCCTGAGTATATCAGCTCTTATAAAACCTATAAGTCAACAATTATTTATTTGACATTTTCACCTAAACTAAGCGCGAATTACAATTTTGATAAATTAATAACATACGCATTTATCGGACCGCGAATAGATTTACAAACGAGTTACAAAACAGACTATCTAACAAATAATTTCAGTGAATTTAATACAACAGTATGGGGTTTAACTTATGGATGCGGAATTGAATATAGAATTAAAGGCATCGGTATATTGCTTGAATTTTCTGGCTATCCGGATTTATCAGCTATCATGAAAGAAGAACCTTCTGAAACATCAGCTGGATTGAAAATAACCGGGCATTCATATACTATTTCGACCGGAATTAAGTATTACCTATCAAAGTAAAAGAACTAAAGCCATTAATCGAGTAGACGGCCGGTGAGCCATAAGCCCACCGGTGCGCCTCTCACACCACCGTACGTACGGGTCGCGTATACGGCGGTTCAAACACCATCATCG
>JALHHH010000022.1 GCA_022837485.1 Bacteroidales bacterium | reverse complement strand
AGCCATCGACATGGAAACGGCAACCATTTTCAGTGTTGGGTTTTATAATGAAATTCCTACCGGAGCCTTGCTGCTGGTATCGGATCAACCCATGATCTCCTCGGGTGTAAAAACGGAAGAGAGCGACAAGCTGGTGACCGAATCCTTTGTTGAAATGCACTTGCACATTGGAATTGAATCGCTTAAGCAGCTTATTAATAACGGACTAACAGTCAAGCACCTCCGTTTTTAATCAAATCGCCTATGGCTGCAGACCACAACCGCATTCTGGCCGACATCGGAAAAAAAATATTTCATCCGGTATATCTCCTTCACGGAGAAGAACCGTATTACATTGATCTGATCAGCGATGCGCTGGAAAACAATGTTCTGAGCGATATCGAAAAGGAATTCAATCTAAGCGTTCTTTACGGGCGCGACGTAGATGCACGGGCTATTGCCGACCAGTGCAAGCGCTACCCTATGATGGCCAGTCATCAGGTTGTAATTATTAAAGAAGGGCAGGATGTGAAATCGTACGACGACCTTATACCCTATATCGGAAATCCTCTGAATTCTACTCTTCTGGTTATTTGCTACAAATACAGGAAATTTGATAAGCGGAAGCAGTTTTACAAGCTGATCGAGAAAAAGGGTATTTGCTTTGAATCGGGGCGCATCTACGAAGAAAAGGTACCGGCCTGGATCAACAGTCAGGTTGCTGCTGCCGGTTACGGCATCAATACTAAGGCTTCAAGCATGATTGCCGATGCACTCGGCAGCGATCTCAGCAAAATCAGCAATGAACTTTCGAAGCTTTACATCAACATCCCGAAAGGGAGCGAGATTAACGAAAAGCACGTTGAGGAAAACATCGGCATCAGCAAAGATTACAATTTCTTTGAGCTGCAAAAGGCGATTGCAGCCAGGGATATTTTGAAAGCCAACCGCATTACGATGTACTTTGCCAGCAATCCGAAGGACAATCCCTTGGTAAAGAACGTTATCCTACTCTTTTCCTTCTTTTCAAAGCTGCTGGTATTTCAAACCATGAAGGGGAAACCCGACGGTGAAGTTGCTGCGGCACTCGGCATGACCTCTTCGTATTTTCTTTCCGACTACAAAACTGCATCCCGGCATTACAGTCTGGCGAAAATAGCAGATATCATAGGATTGCTAAGGCAATACGACCTGAAGTCAAAGGGGCTTGATTCCGGATCAACGAGTGAAGGAGAACTGATCAGAGAGTTGATTTACAAAATACTGCACTGATTCCGAAGATTCAGGCAAAGGGTATTCAGGATTTACCCCTGACCTTATTTTTTCGTTTGCTTTTCGTTTTTTGTTTCGGCGGATGCAGCTCTTCATTGTGTCTGCGTCCCGGCTGGTAATAGACCTGCTCTCCGTATATTTCTGCAATAAGACCGGCATAGCGATCCTGCATATGCGTGCGTCTTACTTTGAGCGTCGGAGACAATTCGCCCGACTCAACGGTCCACGGCTTGCCCATTACTGCAATCTTTTTCACCTGCCAGGTATGGTCCAGCTTCAGGTTAAGTTCTGCAACATCCCTTTGGATACGTTGTATAACTTCATCTTTTGCAGCCATTTCCATATCGTTGGTATAGGCAATGCCTTTGGCTTCACACCACGACCTTAGGTACTCGAAATTGGGCACGATAAGTGCGGAGGCATAATTCCGGTTTTCACCGATCACCATGATATTATCAATAAATGGTGACTCTTTCATTCGGTTTTCGATAACCTGGGGAGCGATGTACTTTCCGTGCGAAGTCTTGAATATTTCCTTTTTACGGTCGGTAATTTTCAGATACTTGCCGTTTTTTAGGGTTCCGATATCGCCGGTATGAAACCATCCCTCGCTATCGAAGACCTCTGCATTTCGATCCGGACGGTTGTAGTAGCCCATCATGACATTGGGTCCTTTAACCAGGATTTCTCCGTCGTCGGCGAGCCTGATCTCAACACCGGGAAGCACTTTTCCAACGGTGCCGAAGCAAACGCCTCCAGGGTCGAAAGTACCGACGGCCACAACCGGAGATGTTTCGGTAAGACCATAGCCTTCAATCACCTGAATTCCGGCACTCCAGAAAACCCGTGCAAGCTTGTGATGCAATGGAGCTCCGCCAGATACAATAATTTTGAGATCACCACCAAATACTTTTCGCCAGTGCTTGTAGATCAGTTTGTCGGCAATAATCTGTTGCAGCCGGAATACCGGATTCCTCATTTTCCGGAAATCGAAACGGTGCCCCAGATTCAAGGCCCAGAAGAACACATACTTATTGATTCCCTTCAGATTACGACCTTTACGGTGAATAGCAGCATAGGTTTTCTCGATAACACGGGGAACGGCGCAAAACATTTCGGGTTTTACCTCGCGCAGGTTATCGCGGAGGCGGTCGAGGCTTTCGGCATAATACACCGATATTCCCATATTCTGGTACATATAGTTGAGCATACGCTCATAAACATGGCAAAGGGGAAGAAAGCTGAGAGCCCGGGTAACCTTGCGTGGTGCAAGAATTTGGCTGACTGCCAGAAAGTTACTCACGATATTGGCATGCGACAACATAACGCCTTTGGGGCGGCCGGTGGTACCGGAGGTATATATGATGGTTGCAAGGTCATCGGGTTTAATACCGGTAACATCCGGCAGAGGCTGGTCATCGGCTGGATTATCGCCGGCGACATCAAGGAATTCGTTCCAGGAAGCGACACCTTTCTGGCGTTCAAGTAGATAACAGGCTGTAAGTGTACTGAGCTCGGGAATTATCCCATGTATGCGATTGTATGCATCGCGGCAACCGGCGAAGATCACCTTTACTCCCGAATCCTGAAAGATAAATCTGTAATTATCGGCACTTAACGTTGGATAGACCGGCACGTGCACGCATCCTGCCAGCAGAATGCCCATATCGAGGAAATTCCATTCGGGTCGGTTACCCATGATGGTAGCAACCCTGTCGCCCGGCTTCAATCCAAGTGCCAGCAAGGAGCGGCTGACCATCCCGGAAACGGCAACATATTCTTCGGCAGCTATTGTACGCCAGTACCCTTCACACTTGCATGCAAACACATCCGGTTTCTCAGAGTACTTACCGCGGTATAACTCCAGCAGATCAAAAATCCGGGTTATTTTTTCCATACAACCAGTGAGGAGAAATTTAATTATTTACCATAAAACATCCGTACCGACTACTGACATCGCTATTAACAGGTTGCACAAGTCACTGATAGCCTGACAGAACCTCCGTCTGCCGGACCTTTCAGCGAAGGGTATAATTTTCATAAAGATACACAATGAATTACCCCAAAATCAAGAGCCGAGGCATGTTCATATGCACTTTATTCTAATTAATTTTCTTCGATGTTGAATATCTTTTTGATTTTATCGCCGTACTTTTCGCAGATGTACGTCCGGCGGAGCTTAAGCGATGCGGTAAGTTCGCCGCTGTCGACCGTCCATTCATGATCAAGCAGTTCGAATCGCTTCACCTGTTCAGTAGCACCGAAGAACTTATTGAATTTATCGATTTCAACCTGAAAACGTTTCCGGATGCGTGGAAGATTTATCATTTCAGCATCCGTGGTATACGGCACTTCTTTGATGGCACACCAGCTTCGCAGATGGTTAAAATCGGGGATAACGAGGGCTGCAGCAAATTTCTGGTTCTCGCCCATCACTATCAATGAGTCTATAAACGGCGATTCTTTGAATTTATTTTCAATAAGTTCGGGACTTATATATTTACCCAGTGAGGTTTTGAAGATCTCTTTTTTCCGGCCGGTTATTTTCAGTTGTCCGCCATTCTCAATTTTCCCGATATCTCCGGTGTGAAACCAACCGTCGGCATCTATAGCTTCGCTGGTTAGCTGTGGCTCTTTATAGTAACCCGACATGATATTCGGACCCCTGGCCAGAATCTCCCCGTCGCCGGCGATTTTTACTTCTACTCCGCTGATGATCCGCCCAACCGACCCGAAAAGGGTGCCTCCTTTGCTGAAATCGTTTACCGCGATAACCGGAGAAGTTTCGGTTAGGCCGTATCCTTCCAGAACCGGGATACCGGCGGCCCAGAATACTCTCGCGAGCCTTGGCTGCAAGGCTGCGCCTCCCGAAACAATGACGCGAAGGTCGTTGCCCAGGGCAGCTCTCCATTTGGTAAACACCAGCTTGTCCAATATCTTGAGTTTCAAATGATAAAACCATCCGTTGCCACCTTCGGGTTCGTATTGAAGTCCAAGATTTACAGCCCAGAAGAAAATCATCTTCTTCACGCCTTTCAGCTTTCGTCCGTTGGCGATGATCTTGTCGTATACTTTCTCGAGAAGGCGCGGAACGGTAGTAAGAATATGAGGTGAAACGTCGCGCATATTCTCAACCACGGTGGCAACACTTTCGGCATAATACACCGAGATTCCGGTATACTGATACACATAGTTGAGCATTCGTTCGTATACGTGACAAAGAGGAAGGTAACTAACGGCTCTGCCCTCTTCCCCGACGGGCGGAATGTAAGCCACCGCTTTCACGTTGCTCAGCAGATTGACGTGGGTAAGCATTACACCTTTGGGGCTGCCTGTAGTTCCGGAGGTATAGATCAGTGTTGCAAGATCACCGGGATCAACAGCGGCCTTCCGCTTCTCAAGCTCCCCGGGACTGGGATTCTTCCTTCCGATTTCGACAAAATCGGCATACAAGCCGGTACCTTCGGTTGGTTTTATCGAATACACAGCGCTGACGGATGGCACTTCGGGCAGGATATGTTCTATTTTACGGAAGATATCTTTACCGGAAATAAACAGGATCTTAACGCCCGCATGATTGAGGATGTATTTGTAATCCGACTCGCTGATGGTAGGATAAACGGGAACGTGTACAGCTCCCGTCTGCATTATGCCCATATCGATGAAATTCCATTCAGGCCGGCTGGTCATGATGGTAGCAACCATATCGCCTTTCCCGATGCCTGAGTTGATCAGCGCATAGCTGATTGCATCGGCAAATTCACGGTACGAGTTTATTGAATACCTCTTCCATTCTCCGTTTTCCTTTCCTGCGATGACGTCTTCCTTAGGTCTGTATTTCTCAGCATAATGGGGTAGAAGGTCAAAAAGACGAGTAACCTGTGTCATAAACAACGTGCTAATTAAACAAAGAGTTTTTCAATTTGAGTTTCGTATTTCCTGGCAATAAACGTCCGTTTCAGTTTAAGAGTCGGGGTTAGCTCACCGGAGGAAATAGACCATTCGGCCGGCAGAAATTCTACCTTTTTTATTTGTTCGGTACTGCCGAATCCTTTGTTGTACTGATCTATAACCTTCATCAATCTCTGCTTTATCCTGGGCAAGGCTACCATTTCTGCATCGGTTGTATATTCAACATCCTTTATCTTGCACCACGACTTCAGATGGTTGAAGTCGGGAACAACAAGGGCAGCTGCAAATTTCTGATTCTCGCCTACAACCATTATATTATCGATAAAAGGCGATTCTTTGATCTTATTCTCAAGCAATTCCGGTGCAATGTATTTTCCGAGTGAGGTCTTGAAAATTTCCTTTTTTCTCCCGGTTATCCTGACCTGACCTTCGGGTTCAATTACTCCGATATCGCCGGTGTGGAACCAGCCGTCCGCATCGATCACCGAAGCCGTTAATTCCGGATTTTTGTAGTATCCCATCATGATATTGGGTCCGCGTGCCAGAATTTCTCCGTCTTCGGCAATTTTCACTTCCACACCACGGAGGGGAGGTCCGACCGTTCCCAGCTTGATTCCGTTGGCATCGGTACTTGTTACAGCAATTACCGGAGATGTTTCGGTAAGTCCGTATCCTTCGTAAATTGGCAGTCCGGCAGCACGGAATGTACGCACCAGCCTGGGCTGAATAGCAGCACCGCCTGAAACAATTATCTTGAAATTTCCTCCGAGAGCTTCACGCCACTTGCTGTAGATAAGTTTATCGGCGATCTTCAGCCGAAACATATACCAGGCACTGTTGTTTCCCTGAACATCGTAATTCATGGCAAGCTCAGCCGCCCAGAAGAAGATCATTCGTTTAATGCCTTTCAGCTTGCGGCCTGTTGCCTGAATTTTATCGTATATTTTTTCGAGAAGCCTTGGCACACAGCACATCATATCCGGATGAATCTCCTTAATGTTATCGGTGATCGTTGCCAGACTTTCGGCATAATAAATGGAAATACCCAGGTACTGATACAGATAGTTGAGCATGCGTTCGTAAACGTGGCAAAGCGGCAGGAAACTGAGTGCCTTTCCTTCCTCGCCAAACGTTGGGATGTAGGAAACATTGACAACGTTGGAAATAAGGTTTTTATGCGAAAGCATTACTCCTTTCGGATTGCCCGTGGTACCTGAAGTATAAATAATTGTTGCAAGATCTTCGGATTTAATCCCTGCTTTAATTTCTTCCACCTTTTCGGGAAGCGGACCTGCCTGACCAAGTTCAATAACATCCTGGAGGTTTCTGAGACCTTCCCTGTTTTTAAAAGTAAACACTTCCTGCACGCTTGTGCAATTCGTTGCTACTTCTTTAATTTTGCGGGAAAGCTCTTCGCCAGAAACGAACACATATTTAAGCTCGGCATGACAAAAAATATACTGATAATCGGCCGGGCTGATGGTGGGATAGATCGGAACGTGGATGGCTCCACATTGCATTATAGCCATATCGAGAAAGTTCCACTCCGGTTTGTTGCCGGTAATTGTGCCGATGGTATCCCCAGGCTGTACGCCCAGAGCCAGCAACCCATATGTGAGGTCATTTACAATGCGTATGTATTCGTCAATGCTGTATTTTCTCCAGACACCATCTTCCTTCCCGGCCAGCACATCGTCTTTCGGCTTGTATGAAGCCACATAATTTGGCAGGAGATCAAATATTCTAGTAATGGTCATCATAAGTTTAGGTTTAGCGTGAATATTCCGACTTGTAAACAATTGTGTTCAGGTGTAACATAACGGGCAGTTTAGTGCCATTCGACCAAAGTTGTCCGGGTTAAAACTTTTTATGAAATATGGATGCCGAAGCCTGAGCTGCCGGCATTACCAGAACATCGCTGATGTTGACATGCGGGGGCTGTTGGGCAACCCAAAGAACAACATCCGCTACATCCCCGGCACTTAGTGGTTTATATCCGGCATAAACGGATTTTGCCCGTTCCTCATCTCCTTCGAATCGTACAACTGAGAATTCGGTTTCCACGGCGCCCGGAGCTACCTGGCTGACTCGGATTCCGTAAGGAAGAAGGTCGATACGCATGGCTTTGGTGAGGCTGTCAACGGCTGCCTTGGTTGCGCAATAAATGTTTCCGTTTGGATACACTTCTTTGCCGGCAATGCTGCCGATGTTAATGATATGTCCGCTTCCGCGTTGCACCATCATCGGAGAAATGAAACGGCTGAGATTCAGAAGGCCTTTTACGTTGGTATCGATCATGGTATCCCAGTGATCATAACTTGCTTCGTGAAAAGGTTTCAGTCCCAGTGCAAGGCCGGCATTGTTGATAAGAATATCGGGGCAGCGAAGGTGCCGGGGCAATGACTCGATGGCACTTTGCATTTCACCGGCATGGGTAACATCAAAACTGAGGGTATAGACGATGGTTTGATAAGTATTCCGGATTTGTTCGGCAAGAGCCTGAAGCCTGTCGTGCCGGCGGGCGGTGAGAATCAGCTCGGCTCCCGTTTCGGCAAAACGCAGGGCACAGGAACGACCTATTCCGCTGCTGGCACCGGTAATAAATACAGATTTTCCCATTTTTTCACGCTAAAGGTATTCGATGTAATCTTCCCTAAAGGGTAAAAGTATGGATTATTGATTTAAGAAGCAAAATTGTTGAAAAAAATCAGGCAACCAAATACCGAAACAGGGCGCCCTGCGACGCCCTGTGCTTACTTCGGATATACAGCTTTATTTTCCGTTTTGTGCCTCAATCCATCTTCTGGCATTTACGAAAGGTTCAATCCATGGTGAAACCTCGTCGGTCTGTCTTCCGGCCGGATACCAGGCCCAGTTCCATGGATATACCGATCGTTCCAGATGGGGCATCATTGCCAGATGTCGTCCATCCTGAGAGGCAATGGCTGCGGCATTGTAACAGGAACCGTTGGGATTTCCCGGGTATGCATCATAACTGTATTTCATGGGAATTTGATACTGCTGTTCACTGAGTGGCAGACTGAACCTGCCTTCGCCGTGCGCAATCCAGATTCCCAGGCGGCGGCCGGCCATACTTCCGAGCATAACCGTTTGGTTTTCCGGAATATCAACGTTTAAGAATGCCGATTCAAACTTCCCGGATTCATTATGTTTCATTACGGTTTTTTCGGTGTGGGCCGGATAAATAAGCCCCAGTTCAACCATCAGCTGGCAGCCGTTGCATACGCCCAGACTCAGCGTATCGGGGCGGGAAAAGAAATTATCGAGGGCCTCCTTTGCCGCAGGATTATAGATAAAGGCACCTGCCCATCCCCTGGCAGAGCCCAGTACGTCGGAGTTGCTGAATCCGCCGACAAAAACGATCATATTCACATCTTCCAGGGTTTCCCTGCCGCTGATAAGATCGGTCATGTGAACATCTTTCACATCAAAGCCGGCAAGGTAGAGCGACCAGGCCATTTCACGATCGCCGTTTACTCCTTTTTCGCGGATGATGGCAGCACGGGTACCGCTTTCGTGCGTGCGCATGGGATCGATACCATAGTACCTGAATTCGCCGGTGAAATCTTCACCAAAATTGAACGAAAGCGGCTGTTTTTCCACATTGCGGAACCGTTCGCGCGCAAGATCCTCTCCGCTCTGATGGCGGTCGAGCAGGTAAGAGGTTCGGTACCAGAGCCGGCGGAGAGCATCCACGTCCAGCAATGTGCTTCCGTCGTTGTAGCGGAGGTTTAACGCCCTTCTGAATGCCGGCTTGCCCAATACTTTGAAATTTAAACCCATATCGTGCAGCAGAACACTGGTATAGTCCAGATCGTTTACCTGCAATATGACTCCGGGATTTTCACTAAAGAGTAGTTTTACAATATCGCTTTCATTAAAGGTACTGAAATCGGCCTCCAGGCCAATACCGGGCTGCGCAAACAGCATCTCGAGCAGTGCTGTAATCATACCGCCGGATGAAATATCGTGACCCGCAAGTACCACACCCCGGATTATGAGTTGCTGAACGGCTTCAAACGCTCTTGCAAAAACGGCAGCATCCGTAACGGTTGGAACCTCATTGCCCAGACTGTTCAGCACCTGAGCCAGGGCACTTCCGCCGGTTTTAAGGGAATCGGAAGAAAAATCGAGATACACCAGCGAAGAGGTAAACTCAGGTTGCAGCACCGGACTTACGATCCGGCGGATATCTCTGACGGAGGCTACCGCAGAAATTATCACCGTACCGGGCGACAGAACCTTTTCTCCGTCGGGGTATTTTTGGGTCATCGACAGAGAATCTTTGCCTGTCGGGATGTTTATCCCGAGGGCAATGGCGAAATCGCTGGCAGCTTTCACGGCTTCGTAAAGCCGGGCATCTTCACCTGCGTTACGGCATGGCCACATCCAGTTAGCGCTTAGCGACACACCTTTCAGACCTTCTTCGAGAGGTGCCCACACCAGATTTGTAAGAGCTTCGGCAATAGAGAGAATCGATCCGGCGGCTGCATCGATAAGTCCGGCAGCGGGGGCATGACCGATGGAGGTGGCAATGCCTTTATTGCCGGAGTAATCGAGTGCCACCACCCCCAGATTGTTAAGCGGCAGTTGCAGGGGACCTGCGGTCTGCTGCATGGCAACGCGGCCGGTAACCGAGCGGTCTACCTTATTGGTGAGCCAGTCTTTACAGGCAACGGATTCAAGCTGAAGTACATCCTCGACGTACTGCTTCAGATTTGCGGCCTTGTAGCGCAATGCCGGGAATTCATCCTTACGGGATACGTCTTCCAGAACCGTTCGGGGAGGTTTACCAAACATATCGGCCAGATGCAGATTGATGGGCTTTATCCCGGTTTTATTATTTATAAAAACGAGATTCTGGTCTCCGGTCGTTTCTCCGACTACAAACACAGGGGCACGTTCGCGCCTTGCCACGCGTTCCAGAAATTCAATATTGTCGGGTCGCATCACGAGACCCATACGTTCCTGCGACTCGTTGCCGATTATTTCACGGTCGCTGAGGGTGGGATCGCCCACCGGAAGCTTGTCGATGTCGATACGTCCGCCGGTAACTTCCACAAGTTCCGAAAGGGAATTAAGATGTCCGCCGGCACCGTGATCGTGGATAGAGACCACCGGATTGTTTTCCAGTTCGGCCATGGCGCGAACTGCATTAAAAACGCGTTTCTGCATTTCAGGGTTCGACCGTTGCACGGCATTCAGCTCTATGGCATTGCTGAACTGACCGGTGGCCACCGATGAAACGGCTCCGCCGCCCATTCCGATGCGATAGTTATCGCCGCCCAGTACCACCACTTTATCGCCAGGCTGCGGATCCTGTTTCAGGCTGTCGGATGCCCGGGCATAACCGATTCCTCCGGCCAGCATAATCACTTTGTCGTAGCCGTACGTGGTATTTCCGGTTTTATGTTCAAACGTCAGAAGGCTTCCGCAAATAAGCGGCTGACCGAACTTATTGCCAAAATCGCTGGCTCCGTTGGATGCTCTGATCAGCAGATCGCCGGGAGTATGGTACAGCCATTTCCGGGGTTTAACCACCGATTTCCAGATGTGTTCTTCACAATTCCGGGGGTAGGAAGTCATATAAACGGCTGTCCCTGCAACAGGGATTGAGCCCTTGCCGCCTGCCATACGATCGCGGATCTCGCCCCCGCTGCCGGTTGCTGCTCCGTTAAAGGGTTCAACAGTCGTTGGAAAATTGTGCGTTTCTGCTTTCAGCGAAATTACGCTGTCGATATCCCGTATGCGGAAAAAACCCGGGCGATCCGGATTTTCAGGTGCAAACTGGCGAATTCGGGGCCCGCTTATAAATGCCACATTGTCTTTATACGCTGAAACAATGAAATTGGGATTCTTTGCTGAAGTCTTCCGTATCATCGAAAACAACGTCTCCTCGCGTTCTTTTCCATTAATAATGAACGTACCGTTAAAAATTTTATGTCTGCAGTGCTCCGAATTTACCTGTGAAAAGCCAAAAACTTCGCTGTCGGTAAGCGGACGCCCGATACGCCGGCTGAGATCGCTCAGATAATTTATCTCCTCGTCGGAAAGGGCCAGTCCTTCCTGAAGGTTGTATCCGGCAATATCAACCACTTCTTTCACCGGTTCCGGATGGTGCAAAATGGTGAAAATATCCTGATCCAGACCTTCGTTCATTTCCTGAAGCATGGAATCATAAGATACGCCGGAATGATCGGCAACAACAAATTCTTCGATGCGGGAAATTCCTTCTATACCCATATTCTGGGTAATTTCAACCGCATTGGTACTCCAGGGGGTTACCATTTCCCGGCGCGGACCAATAAAAAAGCCCGATACGGACCGGGCTTCAAGGCATGCAGCTCCTCCGAAAAGCCAGCTCAATTTATTGATATCTGCAGGAGTTAGTTCTTTATTGCATCCAACAGCATAGATGGTATCGCCGCGAAAAAACCTGATCATAATATAACGTATTTGAAGGAAGGCACAAAGTTAAGAAAGGTATTCAAACCCCGTGAAAAGAGATCGCTTTTTATCGGAAATACTCCTGGACATCCCACCTATATATTTGTCTTACAGATTATTAAACTTTTTTGGAAAGGGAATTTTTATTTTTACATTTGTTCATCCTAAAAACAAGGCTCTATGCTGAAAAAATTCAAACTCACCGAAGACTGGGCAAGTGTTGTGGTTGGCATTATCCTGATCATGGCTATCGTTGCGACTTCCTTTTTTCCTGAGCTGCCCAAATTCGGACCGAAATCGGGATGGACCGGATGGACAGTTCTAAGTACAGAGGTTTTTACTACGGGCAATACAATCCGTTTGGCATTAACCTTTATGTATTTTTTCTTTTTCTCTCTTGCAGGAGCATGGCTGATGGGAAAAAAGGGCAAAGAACTTCTGACGGCTTTTCCTGTCGTTTTCATTCTTTCGATGATAGCACAGTTTATTGCATCCAGCGGTTCGATGAAAGATCTGGGACTTGAAACGGTGCTGTTTTCGCTGCTTATCGGATTGTTTATCAGCAATGTCATTAAAACTCCCCAATGGCTTAAGGCCGGCATACAGAGCGAATTTTACATCAAAATCGGTCTTGTGATGCTGGGTGCTACCATACTCTTCTCGGAAATAATGAAAGCCGGACTTTACGGAGTACTTCAGGCTGTTATTGTTGTTGTTTCTGTCTGGTATTTCGCATTCTGGATTGCAAAAAAATTAAAAGTCGACGAAGAGCTGAGCATCATGCTGGCGAGTGCGGTAAGTATCTGCGGCGTTTCTGCTGCCATAGCAACGGCGGGAGCCATTAAAGGCGACAGCAAAAAACTGAGTTATGTAATTTCGCTGGTGCTGGTTGTTGCCATTCCTATGATGATTTTTATGCCTTTGCTGGCGCGATGGATGAATCTGCCGGATGAAGTGACCGGAGCCTGGCTTGGCGGATCAATCGATACGACCGGAGCGGTAGTAGCCGGGGGTACCATTGCAGGCGACATTGCACTTAAATTCAGTACCATTATCAAGTTTTCGCAGAATGTACTTCTGGGAGTTGCTGCCTTTCTGATCTCGATTTTCTGGACCTACCGGCAGGCCGGCAAAGATGAATCTGCCGAAAAACCAACGCTGGGTATTATCTGGGAACGGTTTCCAAAGTTCGTACTCGGATTTATCCTCGCTTCGCTCGCATTCTCTTTCCTGATTGATAACGAAACAGCTATTACCGCAGGCAAAACAATCAAAAGTTATCAATCGCTGTGGTTTAACCTTGCCTTCGTTTGCATAGGACTCGAAACCCGCTTTAAGGATCTTGTTACGATGGATAAGGGCAGGCCACTTTATGCATTTCTGATTGCTCAGTTATTCAACATCATTATAACCCTGATTGTAGCCTATATACTTTTCGGTATATTCTGGAAGTAAATACGGCTTATTACAGACTCTCCGTCAGGGGCAGTAAGGTGCATTCCCGGTAAACCAGCCCATAAGGTTGTGTATTTCATTCGGTTTTATTCCTGATTTACAATCAGTTACTTTTACTGCGTTTATCGAGGTAAAGGCGCTGCAAGAAGCTGTAGTACTCCGGTTATGCAAATTTTTGCATATAAAGAATGGCATTCAACGGGCACTGCAGATGTTAATTCAGGTATTTAATTCATTTATTTACACTGCATAACAAAATACCCAAATAATAGTACTACCTTTGCAGCCGTTTTTCTAAACAAATTTATGCCTAATTTTCAAGAACTTGGCTTAAACCCCCTCCTGATTGAGGCGGTTGAAGCCCTCGGGTTTAAGGAACCCATGCCTGTCCAGGCCGAAGTAATCCCCGCACTAACAGCTAACCCCACCGACCTTGTCGGACTTGCGCAAACCGGCACCGGTAAAACGGCTGCATTTGGATTGCCGGTTTTGCATCACACAGATCCGAAGCTGAATAAAACCCAGGCACTGGTATTGTGTCCGACGCGTGAACTATGTCTTCAGATATCCAGGGATCTCCGCAGTTTTGCAGTAAATATCCCCGGTATAAAAATCGCATCGGTATACGGCGGTGCAAGCATCGAGCTCCAGATAAAGCAGTTGGTGGAAGGTCCACAGATTATTGTAGCCACTCCCGGCAGACTCAACGATATGATCCGCAGAAAACGGGTTGATTTCAGCCATGTAAAATGGGCTGTACTGGATGAGGCCGATGAGATGCTCGACATGGGTTTCCAGGAAGAGGTGGATACTATTCTGGACGAAACTCCTGCGGATAAACACACTCTTCTGTTCTCGGCAACCATGCCCGAAGAGGTGGAGCGCATTCTGTCGAAATATATGAACGATCCGGTAATCAAAAGCATTGGAAAAAGAAATACCGGAACGGCCAATGTAAAACATATTTATTATATGGTTCAGGCCCGCGATCGTTATGCGGCTCTGAAGCGCCTTGCCGACTTCAATCCACGGATTTATGCCATCATCTTCTGCCGTACCCGTATCGAAACACAGGAAATTGCCGACTCGCTGATCCGCGACGGCTACAGTGCCGATTCACTGCACGGCGACCTTTCACAGGCGGCACGCGACAACGTTATGAACCGCTTCAGGAAGAAAACATTGCAGATGCTGGTAGCAACCGATGTTGCAGCCCGCGGACTGGATGTCAACGATCTGACGCACGTTATTAACTACAATCTTCCCGACGATTCGGAGGTCTATATTCACCGGAGCGGACGAACCGGAAGGGCAGATAAAACCGGTACCTGTATCTCCATCATTAACCTTAAGGAGAAATTCAAAATCAGGCAGATCGAGAAAAAAATCGGCCGTGAATTCGCGAAAGCAAAAATCCCTACCGGCGTTCAGGTATGCGAAAAACAACTCTTCCACCAAATCGACCGAATGGAAAACGTTGAGATAGACACCGAAATTGAGTCATTTCTTCCGGTAATCTATCGTAAAGTTGAGTGGATGGACAGGGAAGAAATTATAAAACGGTTTGTTTCTCTCGAATTCAACCGCTTTCTTGAATATTACCGCGATGCCAGAGACCTGAACGTTGAAGAGGATTCACGTACGCCGAAAGAGGGCAGAGAAAGCGATAATACCAGAGACAGAAAGAAAAGAAAAGGCGATGAAGGGCAGTTTACCCGCCTGTTTATCAGTGTTGGCAGAAAGGATAAGGTTTTGCCTCCCCAGATCATTGGCCTGATTAACGAGGTTACCCGTTCGCGGGAGATTAAAATCGGCCGGATCGATATTATGGACAGCTATTCATTTGTAGATGTGGATACTGATTCTGTAGGCCGGATTTTAAAGGCGTTTGGGAACGACAATTCTAATCCGAGAGGCGTCAGAATTGAAAAAGCAAGTGAGCGGGAGTTCGTTCCTGAAAAGAGGAAAACAAGATCGCCGTTTCAGCGCAGCAAACCTCCACACAACAGCGGATCCGAATCGCCATGGCGGAAACCGGAACGCAAATTTGGTTCCGGAAGGGGAAAGAAAAGTAAATAACCGCAATCCGGAAAAATTCAGTTACGAATTTCTGAAATCGCACAGACGTTAACGATCCGGAGAAAGGCAAAGTATAGAAAAAATAACTGCCGTTAGCTGCAACCGAAGCAGTTAACGGCAGTTTAATTTTTCAAGGCAGGTATGCCTGCGAACCGGGACGGGAATCAATCGTTCTGGCTTGCAAGGAAGCGCTCCGCTTCCAGGGCAGCCATACAACCGGTTCCGGCAGCGGTTATAGCCTGGCGGAAAACATGATCCTGTACATCTCCGGCAGCAAATACTCCCGGAATATTCGTTTGCGTAGTTCCGGGAATGGTTTTAATGTAACCGGTTTCATCCAGCTGGATTTGTCCTTTAAACAGATCCGTGTTCGGTTTATGACCGATAGCTACGAAGAACCCCTGAACATCAATCTGTTTTTTCTCGCCGGTCTTCACATTTTTAAGCATGGCACCTGTAACGGTCTTGCCGTCGCCCAGTATCTCTTCGGTAACGTGATTCCAGAGAATTTCGATGTTCGGTGTATTCATAACCCTGTTCTGCATGGCTTTGCTGGCACGGAGTTCGTCGCGACGCACGATCATATAGATTTTCCTTCCCAGTTTGGCAAGGTATGAAGCTTCTTCACAGGCAGTATCTCCACCACCTACAACTGCCATATCCTGTCCGCGGAAGAAAAATCCGTCGCAGGTAGCACATGCAGAAACGCCGTGTCCGTTATACCTGGCTTCCGACTCAAGGCCGAGATACTGGGCAGTGGCACCGGTAGCAATGATAACGGTTTCAGCAAAAATGGTTTTCGTTTCATCGGCTACAAGCCGGAAGGGACGTTTTGAAAAGTCAGCTTCGGTGATAATGCCCCAGCGCATATCGGTACCAAATCGCTCGGCCTGACGTTGCATGTCCATCATCATTTCCGGGCCCTGAACCCCATCGGGATAGCCGGGGAAGTTGTCGACCTCCGTGGTGGAAGTTAACTGTCCGCCAGGTTGCAGACCCTGATAAACAACAGGTTTCAGATCAGCTCTTGCTGCATAAATGGCTGCAGTGTACCCTGCAGGTCCCGATCCTATGATCAGGCATTCTACTTTTTCAATTTCTTCACTCATGGGTAGTTTTCTTTATAGAATTCCGGAAACGGCACCTCGCCGCCCGCCAAAATTACAATTTTGCCAGCACCTGCCCAAAACCATGCCACAAATTTAATTATTTGATTTATTGACACTTAACACATAGACATTTTGACATGTCATAACTGACGACATTTTTTATAAGTTTATTGTTTGTGTGAGCGAAACTTTTGTATTTTTGCACCGTTGAAACGCTTTCAGTTGTTTTAACGACCAGGTACGGGGTGTGGCGCAGTTGGCTAGCGTACTTGCATGGGGTGCAAGTGGTCGTCAGTTCGAGTCTGACCACTCCGACAAAGAAAAGGATGCCATTTGAGGTATCCTTTTTCTTTATTTTTAAATCTTCACATTCCCTCGTTTCGGATCATGCACAAAAGTGGGGATCATGCACAAAAGTTGTGGAGCAAAGAGTTAATAGAGATCTTTGCAGAAACTAATTTTTTGCCATGGACGACTCTTTCAAGGTGCTTTTAAAACTATTCTTACCAGATTCTGTAGAAGATTATTTTGAATTAACCCATCATAAAAAAGAAGGTGAGAACCTTCATATTTATCTCAAAGAGTTGAACACCATACCCGATGAGTATCGAGGCAATAAGCTTATTTCCAAAGGTTTTTTCGATGAAGTGACTATCCAGGATTTTCCTATCAGGGGATATAATGTATTTCTTCATATAACACGACGGCGCTGGCTCAATGAAGACACAGGCAAAGTAGTTTTCAGAGACTGGAATCTTGTAGCTAAGGGGACGCGAATCACAAAGGATTTTGCTGCTTTTTTAAAAGAAATCGGCCGATACCCAGGCTCATAGCATTCAAACCATAGGATCGTTTTATGGAGTGCCAGGCAAGAAGTTGCAACGTTATTATCGCAACAAATTGAGCGATTTCAGTCAATGGGAACACTGCAAAGATGCAAGTAAGGGTTTGATCTTTCCAGAGAATCTGGGGCCATATCTTTCGATTGACGAAACCTCCTTATCTCAGGGTGAACTTTATACCATCATCACCAATAAATCAGCCAAAGGCAAGAAAGGCGCACTGGTAGCTATTCTGGAAGGCACCAACTCCGATACAATCATTCCGTTGCTGTTTCAACTTCCGGCAAAAGAACGCAATAAGGTGATTGAGGTTACCTTGGATTTGGCCGGAAACATGAATCTTATTGTGCGAAAGTGTTTCCCCAAAGCGACTATTGTTATTGACAGATTCCATGTCCAGCAATTAGCAACAGAAGCCCTTCAGGAAATACGCATTAAACACCGGTGGGAAGCATTGGATCAGGAGAATGACGCTATCGAGAAAGCAAAAACGTACTAACAGATATTTATTCCAGAAGTGTTACCCAACGGAGATACCTTTAAGCAACTACTTGCCAGAAGCAGATACTTGCTTTATAAAAGTGAGCAGAACTGGACCCAACAACAGGCTGATAGAGCGGCAATACTATTTGAACGCTTCCCTGATATCAAATTGGCCTATGAATTAACCCAAAGCTTATCAAGAATATACACTTCCACAACTGAGAAAATCTATGCATTTACCAGACTCGCTAAATGGCATGAAAAGGTCGAAAAAGCAGGATTTAAAGCCTTTAACACGATCTCCAAGACAATAATGAATCATTATAGGAAAATCCTCAACTACTTCGATAACCGAAGTACCAATGCAAGTGCTGAATCTTTTAATGCTAAGATTAAAACTTTCAGACAACAATATAGAGGTGTCAGTGATGTTAATTTCTTCCTCTTTCGGTTATCTAAACTCTATGCCTAATTTGACTTAATCCACAGGTTTTGATCTTGATCCCTCGTTTCCTCATTTAAAAATCATTTTTACCCGGCGAAAGGAAATAAAAAAATGCACCTGCAGAGGGTGCATTTTTCTTTTGCAAAACCATCAAAAACAGGTTTAACCGATCATACCTTTCTTCTTCAGAACTGCGACCTTTGCATTAACAACTTTAACGGGTTTTCCGATTTCCTGAGAGATGGCTTTGGGTTTCTTGTTTTCGTGAGCGTAGAGCCTGATGAGTTTTTCCACATCACCGGCAGTCCACTTCGTGCGCTGACCCGATCCTTTGCTTTCTCCGGCAGGAATCTGGAGGGGGATATCGATATACTCATACTTTTTACGAAGATTTTTAATATCTTCTTCAAGTTTTAACCTGAGCTTTGCTTCTTCTGCCTTTACAAGCTCATCGATTTGTTCCGGTGATGCTTTTAATCTTACCTTATCCATAATTTTTTGGTTTAAATTAGTTTCATTTCTTTAGTGAGTTGATGCAAAGATAATACAGTATCTCAAAATATATTCTCAGAATACAGGATTTTCGATAATAATATTATAAATCTTAGGAAATGTTTACTGTTGCAGGATGAGTTTTTGAATTTACAATCATTTCATTATCTTAATATTCAGTCTATTGCAATGAAATTTCAATAAATAACAGGAAAAAATATCCAACAAAAAATAAATGGCTTTAAATGTTTAAGCGTATTTGATCTGACAACTAGGCCGAAAGTATGAATAAAAAATGCCGGACTGAATCCGGCATTTTTATTATCAATGATCGTTCGTTTGGGTAGTTTCTAATTACGTCCAAGTTTCTCAAGTATTTTTGAAGCTTCTTTACAGTGGTAGTTGTTTTGGTCGGACGCAATTTTTCGGAATTGTTCAACGGCAAAATCTATTTGCTCGTTTTTTAGATAGCACAGCCCGAGATACCATTCGGCATGTTCGACATAAAGGTTGTTCTTATTCTCAACAATATAGCGGAACGCTTTAACGGCGTCGTCGATACGGTTTGTTTCGATATAAGAGATTCCATTATAGAACCATACTGCGATATTGGAGCTGTCCTTATCGAGAATTTCGGCAAAAAGCAGGGAAGCTCCCTGATAATCTTTCTGCTGAAACTTAAGAATAGCCTCCACTATGTTAGCGTTGCCTGAACGGGTCAGCTCTATCGTACGATTGGAATCGTAATACATGCTGAACAATTTCTCTGCCGTGTAGGAGCGCTGCTGAGTCAACAGTATGGCACCACCGGCGATCACCAGGACTGCAATTGCTGCAGCGGCAGCGAGCTGCCACCTGCGTGGTTGCATTCTGACAATGCGGGGAGCCTCCTGCTGTTTCGATTCATTAAATACACCGATCAGCTTTCTTCGGAACTCAACAACATCTTCATCAAAAAGAATGTTGTCGAGGTCCTTGTCCAGCTTCAGTTCAGCCGACAGTTCTGCATTTGTTTGCAGTTCTTTGCCAAACCACCGGAGTTCATCCTCATTCATCTCCCCCGCTATAAATCTCTCGATCAGCTGGGAATACTTCGGTTTTTTAGTCATCGGACAGGAATTTGTGACACTTCGGATCATTGATAATTCTCTTTTTTAATTCCTCTTTGCAGAGGTATTTTCGCGTTTTCGCATATTTTTCCGTTTTATATCCCATCTCGGTTGCAATATCTTTGAGGGACATTTTCTTCATAAACAGCAGCAATACCTTCTGGCAATCATCGCCCAGGGTCAGGAAATGCTCCTGATACAACCTGTACTTTTCCATCTCCTCCTGATCGCTCAATTGATCCATTACCTTATCGGGAAGATCAACAAAACTCTCAATATCGCTGAACTCGCGGGCAAACTGCCTGCTCCTGGTCAGCTTCTGAAGCCACAGATTGCGGCTCACCGAGTACAAATACGTTCGAAAAGAACAGGTTAACTCAAGCTCATTATCCCTGATCTTTTTAAATACTACAATCAGAGAGTCCTGAAACACATCCTCGGCATCCTCGTCATTCCCGCTGTTCTTAACCACCAGGTACTTTATCGTGGGAAATAATTCCTGATAAATGTACTTGATGATGTAATCACTCCTCAAGCGCAGGCCTTCCAGGATTGCTTCATCCGAGTAGTGGATCATTTTCTGTTTCTTTATCCGGTTTTTACAAAAAGGTAATAGTCTTCAAGCTATTTTTTTATGAATTTTATTCACCATATTGAAGTAAACAAAATTCATCACCCTTACTAACAAAAAAAATTTACTTTTCCATTTCCCTCATTACCAGCGCTTTAGAAATATTTTCTTTCTGCTTTCACTTTTTTTTGGGACTTTCCGTGTTACCTTTAGCGACTTTACTGATTAATTGTTAGTTAAATACCTGCTTCCATGCTGACGAAAAAAACTTTTTCACTTCAATCTTCTGGTCTGAAAAATTTCAGTCACCCGATTTTTTTACTGCAGGAAATATTTATTTAACTACTTTTGACGGTTTCATGATATGACCGGTAAATAGATACCAGGATCGCATCGGGAAGCTCGCGGACTAATTAATGACAGCTGAACGGCAAAAGTAACTCAGGAAATTTAAAAATATAACCACAAACTGACCCAATATCAACCAAAATCCCCCAATCAAATGAAAAAGCAGATTACAAAAGTGCTACTTGCCTTTACCATCCTGCTCCTTCTGGCAGGTCAGACACATGCACAGAATGAGGTTGCAGGCACCATTCTGTACCACCTTCGCAACAACAAACCCATTGCAGCCGTGACGGTTAAGTTGTATGACACCAACGACACCCTGGTGGAAACTGCCGAAACCGATTTTAACGGAAGTTATGAGTTTACCGGAGTAGATGAAGGTACATATTATATTGAAGCGTCGACTACTGCAATGCCTGGTGGAATCAATATGGCAGATGCACAGAAAGTACGCCATCACATCAACGGCAATCGGACACTTGATGAGATTGAACAAATGGCTGCTGACGTGGCCGAACCTTTTGGTGAAATCAACTGGGACGATTACGATGCCATCGTTGCCTGGTTTATGGATGGCGTTCCATTCACCTCAGATTCATGGGTATTCCAGGTTATAGAAAATATTCAAGTGGGCAACCCCATGTATAAAGCCCGCACCAACGTACCTACCATGGGCGGTTCCAGCGCAGGAGACGTAAACGGAACCTTTGTTCCCACCACCCGCAATGCAAAAGAACTTCTTGTAAACTACACCAAAAAAGCCGTAAGCAGCAACTTCAGCATTGAAGTAAGCGCAAACGACATCCCGGCAGCAGCAGCCATGGGACTCGTTATTAAATATCCTGCCGGAAAAGTTAACATCAGTGACATCACAAGTCCGCTGGGAGAAATAAAATACAACATCCGCAACGGCGAAATCCGCATCAGCTGGATTAGCGAAAGCTCCTATGAGCAGATGGTCAGCAGCGGTATGCCGGTAGTAATTATCAACGGAACAACCACTTCTCAGTACGATGGCAGCGACATCCGCTTCACCATCGACCCGGAAAGCCATTTCAGCGACAGGGAAGGCAACGAAATAGAAACACGATTCAGCCTGCCGCTGCTTTCGGGATCCGCTCAGTATCTCGGAGCAAGCTATCCCAATCCTGCAAACGGAATTACCACTATTGATTACATTGTACCTTCAACCGGACATGTTAACATCAGCATCTACAGCATTACCGGACAGCTTGTAAACGTTCTTGTAAACGAAACAATGCCGGCCGGGGCTCAATATGTACGCTTCAATACAAACGGAATGGAAAAGGGAGTATACTTCTATACCCTGAGTGTGGAAGGGTCCGACCGTGTGAATGAAAGCAGACGTATGATTATAGCGCAATAAACCGACAGATTTTCCATGAAAACGGAGAGCCGGCAGCTCTCCGTTTTTTTTATTTCGCCAATCAGGGCTTACGACACCTGAGGGATTCAACTCCTGGTAAGAACCGGTGTGGCCATACAATAATGCCGTCAAACCATAATTTATGTCTTTGCGGGATTACTTTTAGTATATAAATTTTACTATTTTTGTCCCATCCGGTCCTTAAAAATTTCCGGATCAGCCATCGATGCACAACCGTTCCTGGTATCGTCCGGTATTTTATACCGCAATGGCATGCCTGCTTTGCGCCGGGATGTTTGTTTCCTGCACCGGAAAAAAGAAAAAAGAGGCAGGTCACACGGGAAGTGCTGTATCCAGCACACGCAGTTCACAGGATTTTACCGCACTTGCATCCGCATTTCTTTCGCGTGCCGAGCCCGACAGTGCGCTCCGGTATTACGGTTTTGCGCTGAAAGCCGCAGCGGGCAGGCAGCAATGGAAGCAACAGGCAGGTATTCTGATAAAAATTGCCGACATCCACCGCTCGGGCGGCAGCATCGACTCGGCTCTGCTTAATGTTGAACAGGCAGCTGTTATTCAGGCAGAAAGGCTTGAAAACGATAAAAACCTTCTGGCTGACATCCGCCATAAGCAGGGAGTATTGTATATGGACAAAGGGCAGTTTGACCTGGCAGTTCAATTTTTGCGTGAGAGCATAGCTGTCCGTTCTGCTGTCAACGGCACGGCCGACACACTGCTGGCCATGACATACAACGGATTGGGCAATTTGTCGTTTTTCAGGGGCGACTACTCCGAAGCACTGGCCAATTATACCCGTGCCTATGAGCTTGCTCTTCAGCGTAAAAATCCTCAGGATGCCGATCTGGCAATGTTTATTCAGAACATCGGAATTATCAGGGCTCAGACCGGGGATTATGAAAAAGCGGAAGAAGCTTTTTCGCAGATGCTGGAGATTTACGAAAAGATCCTGAATCCGGGCGATCCCGCCCTTGCCATGCCCTATCTTAACATGGGCCGTTTCATGATTCTGGCATATAAGGACGACGAAGCGCTTTCGTATTACAATCAGGCCGAAGATATTCTGCTGAAACGGGGAGGTCCCGACCATCCTGACCTGGCAGGCGTTTATCTGAACAAGGGTCAGATTTACGTTCATATGGCCGATTACGAAAAGGCATTGATATTTTTCAATAAAGTACTGGCGCTGGCTTCCGGAAAATTTGAACCGGGGCATCCCATGATTCTTTCGGCCAATATGAATATCGGATACATCTACGAGAAAAAGAGCGATTTTGCAAATGCCCTCCGTTACTACAGGGCCAGCATCCCTGAAAAAACGGTGAATCCGTCGGCCATCAAAACATACAGCAATCTTGCAAGCCTTTACAATTCGATGAATGAGCCCGATACGGCCGCATCGTACTACAACAAAGCCATACAGCTTGCCGTAGAACTGCTCGATGCGGATCATCCAGAAACTGCGCTTTTGTTTACGCGTTACGGCTATTTTCAGCTAAGCGAAGGACGAGACGATCTGGGGTTTTCCATGTTCAGACGGGCACTATCGATCTCCAAGTCAAACTTTGGACCGCACAGTCGTGAAGTTTCCAACAACCTTACCCATCTGGGCAACTATTATCTGATTACGGGCAATGCTGCAGCGGCGCTCACCCATTATCGGGATGCCATTTCCGCATTAATTCCCAACTACGCATCAGCGGAACCCCTTGAAAATCCAGAGTCAAAAGACCTGATACCCGACCGCTACCTTGTGAATGCCCTCAATGGAAAAGCCGATGCACTTTACACCCTCTGGGAATCGAAAAGCGAACTTAAGTTGCTGGAAAGCTGCCTGGAAGCATATACACTTTCGGTGAAAGTAGTTGACAAACTCAGGCTAAGCTATCAAAACGAAGAAAGCAAACTGCTGCTTTCTGCAGATGAACGCAACACCTATCTCAACACGGTTCGCGTTGCTACCATCCTATACCGGATCAGCGGAGACCAAAAATACCTGGAACTGGCATTTAATTATGCCGACAAGGGCAAATCGACGGTGCTGCTGGCATCAATACAGGATGTTGAAGCCCGCCAGTTCGGTAAAATTCCTCCTGCAATCCGGGCCTTGGAGCGTAACCTCAGACTTGACCTCGGGTCGTTTAACCGCTTGATGTATGAGGAACGTCAGAAATCAAGCCCCGACGATGGTAAAATTAAGTTCTGGGAATCACGCGTTTTTGATCTGGAAGCCCGATACGACAGTCTGATTAAGGTACTCGAAAAGGATTACCCCGATTATTACGCGCTGAAGTATACGAGTCCTTCGCCCGATATTGCCAGGATCAGGGAAAATCTGGAACCTGGCCGGGCACTGGTTGAGTACACACTTACCGACAGTCTGCTTTACACATTTGTAATTAACCGTGAGAAATTTGACGTTCTTACCAGCAGGATTCCAACGGATTTTACCGCCAGCATCCGGGCCCTCACCGCAGCCACAACTTCGGGCGGGATGATGAGTCCGGAGATGAAAGATTATCTCTCCTATGTTAAAGCAGCACGATCATTATACAGCGTTCTCCTGGAGCCTGTAAAGAGACTGGTTGACGACAAAAAGCTGATCATTGTGCCGGATGCGGAAATCGGGTATATCTCATTTGATATGCTGCTGGATGCTCCGTCCGATACCACGCGTATGGATTTCAGGAATCTGCCATTCCTTATCCGCAGCCATGTAATCAGCTACAGTGCATCGGCCACGCTGCAGTTTTCGGATCTTATCCGCAACCACGGACGGGCAGAAAGAAACCTGCTTGCGATGGCTCCTGCATACGATAATCTGACCGATCTGGAAAACGATGCGTTCATCGATGAAACCGGCAATGCGGTTTATCTGCTTCCCATTCCGGGAGTGGAAGAAGAGATCCGGAAGATCAGCCGGGGACCGGGAGCCGATAAATATTACGGCGTTCAGGCAACGGAGCAGGCCTTTAAGAAACGGGCATCGAAATACAATATCCTTCACTTTGCCATGCATACCCTGATAAACAATGAAGAGCCTATGCTGTCGAAGCTGGTTTTTTATCAGGACGGGGATACGGTTGAAGACGGAATGCTGAATACATACGAGCTGTTTGGCATGGAGCTGAATGCAAGTCTGGCGGTATTGAGCGCGTGTAACACCGGAACAGGTCGTTTGCTGAAGGGCGAGGGCATTATGAATCTGGCCAGGGGATTTTTATATGCCGGTGTACCGGGAATCGTTATGACCATGTGGTCGGTTGATGATCAGGCCAGTGCCCGCATAGTCAACAATTTCTATAAATACATACGCAAGGGAATGCACCGAGATGAAGCATTGCGGCAGGCAAAGCTCGACATGCTGGCCGAAGGCGATATGTTGCGCTCGCACCCCTACTACTGGGCAGCTTACGTTACCATCGGCGACTACAGTCCCGTCACCTTTGTCCGTCCGCGCTGGCTCGATCTCATATTCGGCATTACAGGTGTTTCGGCACTGATCCTTCTGATCGTTGGAGCCGTTTCCGGGAAGGGTAAAAGCAGAACGCGTGTGGGCGGGAGCGCTGTCTCATCCAAATAATAGCTAATTTTGCGAAAAAATCCCCCGTGATCTATCCCGATACTTTCGAGGCAAAAACCGGATTCACCCAGATCAGGCAGATGATGCAAAGCCTTTGCCTGAGCAACCGGGGTGCGCAGCTTGTCGCCGGAATGGAGTTTACGGGCGATCACCAGGAAATTGTCAGGCGAACGGGAGAATTGTCGGAGATGCAGTACATTCTGAAGTTCGCCGGAAACTTCCCGTCGCAGGACTACTACGATCTGACGGAAATGCTGTTGCATTTGCGGCTTCCCGGAACATACGCCGATCCGGAATACCTCTCGGAGCTCCGGCTTTCGCTCATCACTATCACCGAAATTGTTCGCTACCTGAATCGGCTTGACGAAGTACAGTTTCCCAATCTCAGGGCCATTGCTCCCGAAGAAGTTCCTGACCCGGTAATCGTAAAACGAATTGAACAGATAGTTGACGACAAATCGGAAATCAGGGATAAAGCCAGCGAACATCTCTACTCCATCCGGCGTGAAATCAGCAGCCGGATATCGGGTGTCGACCGGCGCATCACTCGGATTCTGGCCTCGGCCAGAAAAGAAGGGATAGCACAGGACGATGCTGAACTTACCATACGAAACGGAAGGCTGGTGATTCCGCTTCCGGCGTCGAACAAGCGGAAACTCCAGGGTTACGTGCACGACACCTCGGCTACCGGACATACCGTATTTGTGGAGCCAGCAGAAGTTTTTGAGATTAACAATGAAATTCAGAACCTGAGGGTTGAAGAAAAACAGGAAATCACCCGAATTCTGATTGATTTCGGCGATTTTATCCGTCCGTTTACCACAGAGCTTGCAGAATATTACTCTTTCCTTGGAAAAGTTGATTTTATACGTGCCGGGGCAATGCTGGCTGTAAACATGGGAGCCGCAAAGCCGGAAATCAATGTCGGACCGGTGATGGACTGGAGAAATGCCGTTCACCCACTGCTTAACCTTGCACTGAAACAACAGGGCCGGAAAATTGTACCTCAGGACATCCGGCTGACGCAGGATCAGCGCATTATGGTAATCAGTGGTCCGAATGCGGGAGGAAAATCGGTATGCCTTAAAACCGCAGCCCTGCTTCAGTACATGTTGCAATGCGGGTTGCTGATACCGGTAAGCGAAGACTCGGTTGCCGGAGTATTCAGCCGGATATTCCTTGAAATAGGAGATGAGCAATCGCTGGAGAACGATTTGAGCACGTACAGTTCGCATCTGATCCATATCCGTAATTTTATAGGTAATGCAAATTCCTCGTCGCTGATATTTATCGACGAATTCGGAGCGGGAACCGAGCCCCAGCTGGGCGGAGCAATGGCTGAGGCAAGTCTGGAAGCCCTGAACGGATCGGGTTGTTTTGGAATTATCACCACCCACTATACCAACCTGAAGCTGATGGCCGACCGCCTTCCGGGGATTTTTAATGCTGCTATGTTGTACGATACCCGGGCCATGCAGCCTCTGTTCAAACTAAGTCCGGGAAAACCGGGAAGCTCATTTGCATTTGAAATTGCCCAAAAGATAGGATTCCCGGTTCAGGTGCTCGAGAATGCCAAAACCAAAATCAGCCGCACCCAGCTCGATTTTGAGCTCCAGCTGGCACAACTGGAAGTTGATAAACGAAACATAGAGCAAAAGAAAGCCGAGCTGAAAGTTGCCGATGAAACACTGGCGTCGCTTGTCGGGCGTTACGAAACCCAGCTGAATCAGCTGGAAACAAAGCGGCAGGATCTGCTCCGGGATGCCCGGCTTCAGGCCAGGGCCATCATCGACAAGTCGAACAAATTAATTGAAAATACCATAAAGGAAATCAGGGAGCAGAAAGCAGATAAAAAGGCAACCCGGGAAGTTCGTGAAAAGCTGGCTGAAACCGCAGGTGCGATACTGAATGAAGATTTTGAGCCTGCCGCTCCTACCCCTCCATCCTTAAAAGGTGAAAAAGAACCGGTAAAACGGCCCGAAGGTCCCATACGCCCGGGCAGTCTGGTAAAAATGGAAGGGCACGACAGCATTGGAAAAGTAGAAGAGGTAAGAGGGAAGCACGTTACTGTGCTGTCGGGTGCTATAAAACTGCGAATCACTGCCGACAAGCTGGTACTGGCTACCAATTCCGAAATCAGAGAATGGGAAGCTGCACAGCGCTTCAGCAAACCTTCGGCCGGAGTTATTCATCAGCTCAATGACAAAATGGCCGATTTTAAGATGTCGATTGACATACGCGGAAAAAAGGCTACCGAAGCACAGGAAATGATTGCACGCTATATCGACCAGGCCATACTGCTGCGCGTGCATGAAGTGCGTATCCTTCACGGAAAAGGCGACGGTGTGCTGCGCAACATCCTGCATTCTATGCTCCGCGACATACCCGAGGTTGACCGCTATGAGGATGAAAGTCTTGAGCGGGGCGGTCACGGGGTTACCCTCGTATGGTTCCGGTAGGTTTCTCTTTCAGTCTGCCGGAAAATGGCATGAACTTTAACACGGCATCTTTGTTGATATGCACACAACTACATATAAAAATTAAAAAAAATGAGTACCCCCGATACTGGTTCAAGCCTTTCTGAAAAATTTAACCGCTGGATTACTTCACGCAATACCCTGAAAAACATTGCAGGATTGCTGCTCGGTGCGCTGGGCGGTTTTATCTATTACCGGACCATAGGCTGTAATTCCGGAAGCTGCGCCATTACTTCCAACCCGTATATGAGCATATTATGGGGTGCTGCCATAGGATATCTGCTGGCCGATGTTTTCAAAATCCGTGAAAAGCAGGGATAATACGAATTAACTGCCAATTCTGCAGCCATACCTTATTATATGGGTACTGCGGATTTACTTTCCGTGTAAAACAAACAGACATTAAGCATCCGTGCGGAAATACGGATTTTATCAGGCTTTTTTGCCCCGGCTTTTCTTTTCATTCAAGCTGTACGACGTTTCTATCCATTCCCGGATCAGACGGTCGGGAATTGTGCCGTCGATGGAAACGGTATTCCAGTGTTTTTTATTCATGTGATATCCCGGTTTCACTGCGGGGTAGCGTTCCCTGAGTTCCAGGGCCAGTTCGGGATCGCATTTAACGGCAACGGCAAGAGGATCAACAAGATCGGTAAGGGCAAACATTCTTCCGTTAACCTTAAAAACGAGCGTTGATTCATCAAACGGAAAATGCTCTGTTGTTCCCGGAAGGGAAAGGCAAAACTCACGCAATTCTTCAATATTCATACGAAACGTTATAATAGGAAGGACACTCAAGGATGAAAGGTCTTCCGTTGCCGGAGTACAAACTTACAATAAAACTCTATAAAGGGCAAGAGGCATTGACGTAGGCCTGAAAAGGAAACTCAGAAAGAATATTCAGCAAAAAAGTATCCTGTTTGAGGCAAAAACTCCCTAAAATCAGTAAAATATTTTGATGATCCGGACTTTTTCAATCGATTGCGGAAGTGTTCAAAACTCAGCAAAAAACTATCTATATTATTGTATTTCAGCTATTTAACATATTAAAAATACCTTAAAAACCACGTTTTTCAACTTAGGGGAGGTTGGTATCCTAAATTATGTATTACCTTTGTTTGCTTTGCCGGAAACCCGCACCGGCATCAGGGATAAAAACGAACATTATCTAAATCTTCGGATATGTCATTAACCAAAAAGACAACAGACCTCAAGAAGAGGATGCGTGATGCGTTGATGGGAGGAGGCCAGGTAGCTATTGAGAAGCAGAAAGCAACGGGAAAGATGACGGCCCGCGAGCGAATCATTGCCCTGGTTGACCCCAAATCGTTCCACGAGTATGACCTGTTTGTAGAGCATGCCGGTAAGGACTTCAACATGGGCGACAAATATTTGCCCGGTGACGGTGTTATTACGGGTACGGGTACCATCAACGGATATCCGGTTTGTATATACGCACAGGATTTCACCGTGGCAGGAGGATCGCTTGGCTGGATGCATGCCAAGAAGATCACCAAGATCATGGATCATGCGATGAAGTTAAAGGTTCCCATTATCGGGATCAACGATTCGGGCGGTGCCCGTATTCAGGAGGGGGTTAATTCACTTGCAGGTTATGGTGAGATTTTTTACCGCAACACGCAGGCATCGGGAGTTATTCCCCAGATAAGTGTTATTCTCGGGCCCTGCGCCGGGGGAGCAGTATACTCTCCTGCACTTACCGATTTTGTATTTGTTGTAGACAAAATCTCAAAGATGTTCATTACGGGTCCTGAGGTAATCAAGACCGTACTGGGTGAAGAGATTTCGATGGAAGAGCTTGGTGGAGCCAGAGTTCAGAGCGAGATTACGGGAAATGCCCATTTCTTTGCCGAAAGCGAACAGGAGTGTTTTGATCAGATCAAGACCCTGTGCAGTTTCATTCCCTGGAACAACATCAAGAAGGCGGAAGCGTTTCCCAAGAAACCGCCCCGCAGCCGTAATTACAACATCGATAAGATTTTCCCGACAAATCCAAGGCAGCCTTACGATGTTAAAGACGTCATCAGATCCATCGTGGATGATTCCGAATTTTTTGAAGTACAGAGCATGTTTGCAGCCAATATTGTAATTGGCTTTGCACGCCTCAACGGCAATACGGTTGGCTTTGTCGCCAATCAGCCGCTGGTGCTTGCCGGAGTACTCGACGTTGACTCGTCCGACAAAGCCGCACGCTTTATCCGTTACTGCGATGCTTTCAACATTCCGCTGGTTACCCTGGTCGATCTTCCGGGTTACCTTCCGGGCGTTGATCAGGAGCATGCCGGGGTTATCCGCCACGGCGCCAAGGTGTTGTATGCATACTCTGAAGCCACCGTTCCTAAGATGACGGTAATACTCCGCAAGGCATACGGCGGAGGATATATTGCCATGTGTTCAAGCCATCTGAGAGCTGATTTCGTATTTGCCTGGCCAACGGCAGAAATTGCCGTTATGGGTCCGGAAGGAGCTGCCAACATCATTTTCCGGAACGAAATTAAAAATGCCGAAAATCCGGATGAGATGCGCAAGCTCAAAATCAAAGAATACAAGGAGAAGTTTGCCAACCCATACGTTGCCGCTGCTTACGGTTATGTGGATGCCGTAATCGAGCCTGCCGAAACCCGCAATATGCTGGTGCATGCCCTCGAGATCTCCTCCGAAAAGTCGGAGATCCGCCCGAATAAGAAACACGGAATACCTCCATTCTAATTCAGCACGCTATGGAAGAAAACGTTACTTCTGCATTCAAAACCATTATAATCGACAACGTGAAGTACAAAACCACCCTCACCCGGAAATACCTGGCGAGGAAAAACTACGAACCGGTCGATTACAACAAAGTTGTCTCCTTTATTCCCGGCACCATACGGAAGATTTTCGTTAAAGAGGGGGCCAGAGTAAAACATGGAGATCAGCTCCTTGAACTTGAAGCCATGAAGATGGTCAACAACCTTACTTCACCGGTGGATGGCGTGGTCGCGAAAATAAATGTAAAATCCGGCGAGACCGTTACCAAAAATTATTTGCTGGTGCAACTCGAACAGAATTAAGTCATTACGAAAAAGCGGGGCATCAACCCCGCTTTTTTTATGTGTTCCCTTTGCTGAACGAACGAAAAGCCTCATTCCCTAATTCTATCAGATTGTGGACTTCGTCTTTGCCGCGGGCTGTTTCGGATGAGGTAACCAGGTATTGCGGAAGCTCTTCCCAATACCCGGTAAGTTTACCCATAAATTGCGACAAATTGGAAGCCAGCTGATTATCCGAAATCTTATCGGCTTTGGTAAAAACAATTGTAAACGGAATCTGCTCCTCTCCGCACCAGTTGATAAAATCAATGTCAACCTGTTTGGGTTCGATGCGAGAATCAACCAGGATGAACGTAGTGACCAGATTTGAACGGCGCCTCAGATAATTCCGGATCATGGTTTCCCACTTTTCACGTTCGGTTTTCGATATTCGAGCATATCCATACCCCGGTAAGTCAACAAGATACCATTCGCCGTTGATGACAAAATGATTGATAAGGCGGGTTTTACCGGGTGTTGACGATGTTCGTGCGAGGTTTTTCCGACCCAGCAACATATTGATGAGTGAAGATTTTCCTACGTTCGACCTGCCGATAAATGCATACTCGGGCATTTCAGCGGCAGGACAGCGCGAAGGATTGGTGTTGCTAACCAGAAAATCTGCGGTTCGGATTATCATCAACCTTTTTTATAAACGGTAAGATGCCGTTCAATCTTCATTTCGTAAATATCGCGAATGGTAAGAATAATGCCCGACTCTTCCACTGCGCCAAACTCATCGTTGATGGCGGTTCCGAAGTACTTCATGGTTGAAGAAAGATTCATGTATGCATTCACCAAAGGCGGAATGTTCTCTCCAAGCCCTCTGACCAGTTGAATCAGCACCTTATAATCCTTCTCGTAAACACCGTGGGGAAATGCTTTTTCAAGGAAATCCGGATCGGTATCGATGGGCAGCGGCACCACGGGATACACCAGGTTATCGTTATCGCCGAAGTACTTCTGCATAAACGTCAGGATAAGGTCGCGTGCTTTACGGTTAAAATCGGGATACATGGTAATCTTCCCGAAAAAGTACTGGGTATCGGGATACATCAGCAATAAAGCACCCAGGCCGTCCCATATATTATCGAGTGAGTAAAGCCCCTTACGTATGTTGTTAATGGGCTGGTAAGCAGGCTGAACAAACGACCGGCCAAGCTCTATGGTATGGGGAAGGTATTCGGTGACGAACTCTTCGGAATAGCGGAATATTTTGAACGTAGGGGTGTGGAATTCACCATCCTCGCCCTTTTTCAGGAATTTGCAGTGCAGAAAGCGGTAGCCTCCAATAATTTCCCGGTCATCCGGATTCCAGACGATCAGCTGTTCGAACGGATTCTCACAGGTATCGAAATGATCCAGATCACAGTCGAGCCCGGTTCCGCCTCCGGCATCACGGAAAGTAATTTCACGGAGTCTGCCTATTTCGCGGGTAACATTGGGGGAGTTAAAATGATTGACTATATAGATCTGGTTGTTTCCATTATTGGTAACCCGGATCATTTTGTCGGGTGAAAGTTCAGCCTCAAGAACTTCCCGTTCAACAGGCGGGATGATCTTTTCCATCTTCATCTGGTTCATTTTTAGTTAACAGTTGTTCAGACAACAAAAACTGCCTCTGGTTCTACTTCGAGCCGGTAGGTATGCTTCCTCAGCAAGGCAGCCCAGTCGCGGTCGTTGTGCCTTTTGTCAAACACTTCTAGTGGAACGGGCTTACCAAAGGTAATAATTATATCCTTATTTTTTTGCTTAAACATTTCATCCACCAGATAGAGCATCTCAATGTTTGCTTTGATTCCTAGCCACTTACGGATATTGGCAAGGTTGTAAAAAAAGTTGGAATTCCTTCCACTGATATGCACTGGAAGGATATCACGCTGAAAGCGACGGGCTTTGCTCAGGAATGTCTTTTTCCATTCGAGGTCAAGGATTTCGCCTCCGGTTTTGCGGCTGCATAAACCGGCAGGAAAATACAGCACCGTTTTCTGTGAAGAGAAGGCCTTATCAAATGCCTGAATATTGGAAGCATTGGAACCGTGCTTGTTTATCGGAATAAACAAAGGCCGCAGATTGGGAAGGTGAAGCAGAAAGTCGTTGACCGGGGCTACAATATCGGGTCTGTACTTCCCGACTGCATACATCAGAGCCATCCCGTCGAGTCCGCCCAGCGGATGATTCGAAACCACAACCATGCGTTCGGTTTCCATGATGTTTTTTTCCCCCCGGATAACAATATTGGCTCCGAAATCCCTGAGAATGGCTTCCAGAAAATCGTGACCCGATAAATCCCGGTGTTCCCGGAGACTATGGTTTAACTCATCCTGGTGTATGATCCTCTTTAAATAACGGATCAGAAAACCCGGCAGAATTTTAAGCAAACGGGGATTCTTCCCTGCAATAACTTTTTCAAGGTCAATAAAATCGGAATAACTACCGGCTGCCTCCTGATCCTGCAGATTCATATCGCGATCGCAAATTGTCTTTTTAAAATTTATACAAATCTACATGAAATTACGGCAAGATCAAAACTACCCGGCAAAATCCCATGCATATTCCCACTGGCAAATTTATTCAATTTTTTGACCGTGATACCGCAATGTCCCTGCGAAATAAAGATCCTCTGTGCAGAAACCGGACAAATTACAAACCGGAAAGCATCTGAAATCAGAATATCTGCACGTGTGCCGGGAGTTGGTAAGGCTTGACGAAAAAGTGCTGAATGGATAAAAAAAGCTATAAATAGAACTACCGGCCCGAAACTTTTACATGGAATTATAAAGCTTTTCTCTTTTCTGTCCCTCCTGTGCGGAACTCAGAACGTCTATTCATCCGTGAAGCAGACAGGAAATCCGGCACCGGCTCAGGTACCACCTGCCCAGGATCCTTCTACATCTTGTAAGTTAATGTTTAGCTGAGCGTTAGCGGAAGACCGAATAGTTATCGTATTCAGAAATGAAAGATCAATTGATGGCTGGAGTAAATAAATACGATTTGCGGAAATACACACGGTGAATACCTTTCAGGACTCAGGCATGGAATGATAGATTATATGTAGTTGAATAACAAATACTTACCATGATAATAAGTCTATTTAGCCCGTTATTCATCAAAAAGTTATCAACAATAGTGGTAAAAAGTGGTAAAAAGTGGTAAATCCATACTATATTTACGCCACTAAACGGTAAAATCTATCATGGTAGAAATCATCGGAGTACATGACTGTAAGGTTGATTCCAAGGGGAGGCTGCTACTTCCTTCGGCGCTGAAGAGTCAGCTGGAGTCCATCCTGTCCGATGGTTTTATCCTGAAGCGCAGCATATTTCAGTCCTGTCTGGAGCTTTATCCCCGTTCGGAATGGAACCGGGCGGTGAAAGGGGTAAACAAGCTGAACCGTTTTGTTAAGAAAAACAACGATTTTATCCGGGTATTCATGGCCGGAGTCAGGGAAGTGGAACTTGACCAGACCGGGAGGCTTCTGATTCCCAAGGATCTGGCAGTATTTGCCGGCATCAGCGGACCGATCGTACTGGCTTCTGCGCTCAATATGATAGAAATCTGGGATAAGGATAAATACGAATCTTCGATCAGCGAATCGCTGGGCGATTTCTCTTCGCTGGCAGAAGATGTTATGGGTCAGATCAACGAAACCGAGGAATAAATGATGTATCATAATCCGGTAATGCTGCAGGAGTGTATTGATGGTCTGGCCATCAATTCTGCCGGCACGTACGTAGATGTTACATTCGGCGGAGGGGGTCATTCACGGGCGATTCTTGAACGTCTGAGCAGCGGCAGGCTCATAGCCTTTGACCAGGATGCCGATGCACTGGCGAATGCGCCTTCCGACCCAAAGTTTACCCTGGTAAACCAGAACTTCAGGTATCTCACCAATTTCCTTCGCCTGTACAAAGCAGTCCCGGCCGATGGCATATTAGCCGACCTGGGCATCTCATCGTGGCAGATCGATCAGGCCGACCGCGGGTTTTCAACCCGGTACGATGCCTTGCTCGACCTACGTATGGATCGTCGTTCGGGACTTACTGCCAGGCAAATTGTAAATCAGTACCCTTCCGAAGATCTGATCCGCATATTCCGCGAATACGGCGAACTGCCCAACGCCTACCGCATCGCCATGAAACTGTCGGCAGAGCGCGGCGCAGGAGAAATTTCCACTACGGCACAACTGATGGAAATCCTTAAACCCTTTGCCGAACGGGGACGCGAGAACAAATTCTTCGCGAAAGTATTTCAGTCACTGCGAATCGAAGTAAACGGTGAACTCGAAGTGCTGAAGGAAATGCTGATGCAAACCACAAGGGTACTTAAACCCGGCGGACGGCTGGTAGTACTGACGTACCATTCGCTGGAAGACCGGCTGGTAAAAAACTTCATGAAGACGGGAAGCTTCGAAGGCACCGAGACCAAGGATTTCTTCGGAAACCTGATCGCCCCGTTCCGGCCAGTATATCGCAAGCCGCTGACAGCAAGCGAGGAAGAGCTGGCAGTAAACAACCGCGCCCGCAGTGCAAAACTCAGAATAGCAGAACGCAACAGCGATGGAGAAACCAAGGAATACCATCCGTAAGAAAGCCGCGGAAAAAGCCCGCCGCAAACGCTCGTTCAAGGCATTCAACACCCTGAACCGCAA
>JALHHH010000021.1:6487-45978 GCA_022837485.1 Bacteroidales bacterium | reverse complement strand
CCGACTTTGATCATTCTAAAGGTTCATTAAAAAAACCTGCAGAATTCATACCGACAGGTTATTAAGACAAATTTACCAAAAAATGGACAGGTAGCATGCTTCGTATGGCTAAAAACAGTTATTTACATATTTAACGCAAAATATCTGTTCCGGCTGTAACGATCGGATCCATGGAACTCCCGAGATAAACAAGGATTCTTCCGGATCGTTTTTTCAGAATTTACACTGCCTGTTTGGGTAAAATAATTATTGCAGAAGAAGGTATTCTACTTTCTCGGGTTCAATGCGTATCACTTTTGCGAAGGAAGGAGCCCGGATAATCTCAACAGGCAGCCTGTTGTTTCCGGAAACATCGGATGCTGCAGGATCGATGGATGCTACAAAAAGACCGGGATCAACGCGGTTATAATCGCGCATTGCAACCCGGCATGTCAGCGTAACCTTCTCAGGGAAAGTACGGTAGGCCTGACTTCGCTCACCGGCCTTCATTGAAACCAGAACTTCTATGGTTGCTTCTGTAAACTTTTCCACAACAAGCTCCATTTTAACGCTGTCGCGAGCAAGCTGCACCGGTGGCCAAACAGCCGGAGTTTTGAGTATAAGGTAACCGGTGATGTTTTCTCTGAGGTTTTGGAATGCCGTATACTTGGTTCTGAGGAAGGCAATTGTATCTAAAATTTCTTTTCTCCCGGTTATATAAATGGAATCCGGTTCAATCCGGATTGAGTCGTATAATTGATACTGTCGCGCAAAATCAAGTTTTACATCAGGGATAACGGCAACTTTTTTCCGTACACTGCGTTCAAATTCGAAACGAAGAGTATCCGGCTCAATACCAACAAGTTCAACACCTCCTGGCAATTGTCCGGAAATAACACCGTTGAGTCGGGAGGTCCTCAGGTATCCTGAATAAAGGTTGCCTGAGCGAATCAGTCGCATATTTCTGAGGCTGAGAGTAATGGTATTCTTTTTTTGATTAAGCATACGGGAATACAAGTCCAGACCTTTGGCTTTCAGAGTAAGGGTGATAATGGAATCGGGATTGGAAACGAGAACTCTGTCATCGGGCAATTCGGTAAGGTTGATGCTGAATTTGAGTGGAACCTGGTATTCTTTGGTAAGTTTAATCATTCCCCAGAGCGCTACGGCTATGAGTATACAAATAAAAAAAACGGAAAGCCGAACTCTCAGCTTTCCGTCCATGGGCTTTCTAATCCGGTTGTTCAGGATGTTGTTAAATGCGTTCACTGCCGGAGAAGTTAAACAATTTAATGATCAACTATTTCTGTTGATTGGCCAGTTGTTCGGTTGAGTCGCCGGCGATAGCAGATTTTTCAACCCTGAAGCGCGAACCGTCTTCTACTTCAATGGTAAAGGTAGTCTCCTGTACTTCAATGATTTTGCCATGGATACCTCCAATGGTAACAACTTTATCGCCTTTTTTAAGAGCTTCCCGGTACTTGCGCATATCCTTGGCCTTTTTTGCCTGAGGCCTGATAAAGAAGAAATAGAAAACAACCATGATTAGTAACAGGAAGATCAGTGAACTGTATCCGCTGCCACCTTCCTGGGGGGCCATCAGCAATGTGTTTGTAAGCATTGTCTCAAAAGTTTGGGTTAATAATAAGATCCGATCACCGGTTCACCTCTTCAGGAAGGATCACCTGAGCCTTGATTCGCAACACCTGACTGTTCGGCTGGGTATTGCTGATAATTGTAACTGTTTTATTCTGGAATCCCCTGCGCCGTTCGCTATCGAACTTCACGGAAATTTTTCCGCTTTCGCCCGGTTTTATGGGAGTACGCGGGAAGTCGGGAACGGTACATCCGCAGGAAGAGCTCACCTTTGAAATAATGAGATCCGATTTGCCGGAGTTCACGAATTTAAAATTATACGAAACTTTTTCGCCTTGAATTACCCGTCCGAAATCATGAAAATCGGTTTCAAATTCAAGAACGGGCAGTTTTCCGGTTTCGGGGCTACCACCTGCGGTATTGGGATTATTCACAATATCTGGGGGGAGAAGGTCTCCGCTTCCATTCCGGTTACCGCAGGAAGATAAGCCTGTCAGGAACGCAGTGGCCGAAATGAGTATAAGTGCTTTGAAAAAAAACTGTCTCATAGCTGTTTTAGAAAAATCTGTTTATCCACAGAGGACACCGCAAAGGTAATTAAAATCACGTGACGCTGTTTCATAAACGCACGACATATTCATTTAACGGAGTTTTTCGGAAGGTAGAAAGATCAGACCGTAGAAGTGTAATCCGCAGGGTAAAGGTTATGCGTTAAGCGCTATAGAGCAGATAAATCCCTTATAATGAACACATCGTAATCTCCCAGCGGACAAAAACCTGCACCGGCATAAAGTTTGAGTGCCGGAAGATTGTCGCGGTGAACTTCAATTTTTATCTGATAACCGTCGGCTCTGGCAATTTCAATACTTTTTTCGAGAAGGAGTTTGGCAAGCCCCCTGCCCCTGTGCGATCCGGCTATTCCAAAATGATGCAGATATGTGCGTCGGCGGTCGTTTGTCAGCCAGGAAGTACCGACAAGGATGTTGCAGTCGTCGATCATCAGCAAAAGGTGAGCTCCGAATTTAATGGTATTACAGATCACTTCCGGAGTATCGCCCCTATGACTGCCGCCCAATCCGTTTTCGTTCCAGAACGCTTCAACGGCTGGAAAGTCGTCCGGCGCAAATTCCCTGATTTGTATTTCCGGATACTTATTCATAAAGGTTCTTATTCAAGAAGTCCCCGGCCCGTCTTCTTAATTGCTCCGATTTCGCGAAGGTCGGAAACCAGTTTATCGAGCATACCGTTCACAAACTGCCGGCTGCGGGGGGTACTGTATTCTTTGGATATTTCGATGTATTCGTTAATGGTGACTTTGACGGGGATGGTCGGAAATTCCATGAATTCGCAGAGAGCCATTTTCAGGATGATGACATCCAAAACGGCAATCCTTTCAAGCTCCCAATTCTGAGCTCTTTCAGCGATCCGTTTTCCGGATTCTTCGCTGTTAAGAATGGTTTTTCTGAAAAGTTTCAAAACAAAATCCTTAATCAGATCTTCCCCTTCCTCATCGGGATTAATCATAAGCGGTGGCAGAGTCTGATAATCATCCATGGTGAAGGTCCACTTACGGAAGGTTTTGGCAACCAGAGTGGCAGCCGTATCGATATCGTCGGCCCAATGGATGTTTTTCTCCTCGAAAATGCTTGTAAAAACCTCATTATTAAACATAAATTCGGAAAACATCGCCAGAACAATGTCTTTGTCGCCACGATAGGAAGACGAAGGGGCGTTCATATAACTGGCATACATTTCCGAATTTCGGAAATTATTGTAGATCTTACGAAACGTTTCCTGGTAATCAGCCCATGAGATTTTCAGTCTGCCAATGTGTTTCTGAAGATCCCGGTTACTGGCAAGTTGTTTCAGGAAAGCATTTTCAATAAAGCAAGAAATTTCTGACGGGCGTCTTCCAGTCTGTTTTCAGCAAAATCCCTCGTTTCCAGAATCGCGGAAAGCAGGTAAATATATAAGTCGTAGATGCTTTCAATACTGGAAAGCAGGCCCTTCTCTATAAGATTGACCTGGCCGTCGGAGGTTTGGAAATATGCGTACAAAGATTGTAGCACCTTGATCCTTAAATGCCTTCTGCTTAGCATGAAAAAAATGGTAAATGAACTGAAAATTTGCGGCTGCAAAAATACATTTTTAACCCGAAATACGCATATAAATCTCAGAACAAAGCCATAATGATCAGAAAAACTGCACGTTAAATTTGTACAAAGCTGATTATCTGAGTTTTAAAATCAGTGCAATTTTACATTCCGAAATGTATCCTGAATCTGTAAACATTGAACTATTTATTTAAATAATCAACGTATTTACAATATATATATATCATGTTTTACACTATTAATTTTCTTGTTATACGCTGATTTACTGATACATATCAGATTCATCATAAGTTTTTTTCATTTTTTTGCCGATCCGGTTGATTTTTAAATAATTTTGCATTGCAACCAAAAAACAACATAAAACAAACATGGAAGAAACCAGCAACACCCTTCATCAGGGCGATGTATATTCCAATGCAATTAAAGCGGGCAAGAGGACATATTTTTTCGATGTCAAGCTCACCCGGTCTGAGGAGAAGTACATTACCATAACCGAAAGCAAGCGCAAGTATGACGAGGGGCAGGAGAAGTATTTCTACGAGAAGCATAAAATCTTTCTTTATCGTGAAGATTTCAGGAATTTCGTTACGGGCCTGGCTGAAGCCATTGCATTTATCGGAACCGAGGACGATGTTGCGGAATTCCGCGAACTAAGTTCGGAAATTCTTGAAAAAACCAGCCGCATTACCGACGAATTAGCCAATTAATCCGACTTATTGCACTTTCGGGCAAACAGAAAGCTCTTCAGTCTCATTTCCAATGTCGCTGGATAAGACCGGAGCTTACGCTGGAAATAACAAGCGCTTATCCGGTCTGCTTATGCGTAAAGTCAGCACTTCACCGGGCTGTAAACAATTAACCCTGTTTTTATTATTAGGATACCGGGAGTTCATACCGGGTTATAGGAACAATCCATTTAGTTTCACCGGCTATCGGGCCAGCGCATTCAGGTTGCAATAATTCTGAACGGCAAATCGCATTCCACGGGTTCGGGTCTGCCGGCATTTCTCATTTTTTTATCAACACCCTGCACCGGCCGGAATAGATGTGGAATAAAAATATGTACCTTTGTCAGACATTCGGGCATAACAATTTCTCAACACACCAATGCCCTTCCAAACGGACAACTCGCTGAAAATGGGAAAAATAATCGCTGTCGCCAATCAAAAGGGTGGAGTAGGAAAAACAACAACCGCTATAAACCTTGGCGCTGCTCTTGCTGTACTGGAATACCGCTCGCTTATAATAGATGCTGACCCTCAGGCAAATTCAACCTCGGGTGTAGGCTTTGATCCCAAAAATATTAAAACGAGCATTTACGAATGTCTGATGGATGAAGTGGAGCCATTGAATATCATACTTTCCACATCCACACCAAATCTGGATCTTTTACCAGCGCACATCGACCTTGTTGGGGCAGAGATTGAGATGATCAATCAGCCTAACCGGGAATTCATGATGCGTAAGGTATTACATAAAATCAAGGATGAATACGATTTCATGATCATCGATTGCTCCCCTTCCCTTGGTCTGATAACAGTCAACTCACTGGTGGCAGCCGATTCGGTTATTATTCCGGTTCAATGCGAATACTTTGCTCTTGAGGGACTGGGCAAACTGCTTAATACCATCAAGATTGTTCAGCAGCGGCTCAATACCTCTCTTGACATTGAAGGTATTTTACTCACCATGTACGATTCCAGGCTCAGGCTCTCGAACCAGGTTGTGGATGAGGTAAAAGCCCATTTTCAGGACATGGTCTTTGAAACACTTATTAACAGAAACACCAAATTGGGCGAAGCTCCAAGTTTCGGGGAGACCATCATCATGCACGACATCAACAGTACAGGAGCAATCAGTTACCTGAATCTGGCCCGCGAAATACTTCAGAAAAACAATCTGACCAGGATAAAATCATCGGAAAAACAAATCAAATCTGAAAATGAATCCTAAAAAGAAAGCCCTCGGTCGCGGGCTTAGCGCCATACTTGAAAGCCCGGAAACCGACATCACATCAAGCGACATTTCCGGCAATTTTGTTGCAGGCGCCATTGCATCGCTGCCCATCATCCAGATTGAATCCAACCCCTTTCAGCCGCGCGAAGAGTTTGACGAGGAAGCGCTGAATGAACTTGCCGATTCCATCCGGGAACAGGGAATCATTCAGCCCATCACCGTAAGGAAGATGGGATATGACAAGTACCAGCTCATTTCCGGTGAACGCAGACTAAAAGCTTCGAAAATAGCAGGTCTCGATGTAATACCATGTTACATTCGCATCGCCAATGACCAGCAGATGCTCGAAATGGCCCTGGTTGAAAACATTCAGAGGGAAAATCTGAACGCTCTTGAAATTGCCATCAGCTATCAGCGACTGATAGAAGAATGCGAGCTTACGCAGGAAGAACTTAGTCAGCGCGTTGGAAAAAACAGAACCACCGTTACCAACTATATCCGGCTGCTTAAACTTCCGGCCGAGCTTCAGGTTGCCATCCGCGACAACAAACTGAGCATGGGCCATGCACGGGCGCTTATCAGCATTGATGATGAGGAAACCCAGGTAGCTATACTGAAAAATATCGTCACCAAAGACTTATCTGTCCGCGAGGTGGAAGAAATCGTACGAAACCTCAGCAAGCAAACGGCTGCCCCAAAGGAAAAAGTCAGCGTTCAGCTGCCGGCCGAGCTGAATTCGGTACGTGAAAACGTCGCCGGAAGATTCAATACCAGGGTGAACGTTCAAATTAACCAGCGTGGCAAAGGGAATATCGTTATAAGTTTCAGTTCACAAAAACAGCTGGAGAACATACTTAACGAACTTGCTTCACGTTAATCCGGGACAGTTCATCCATAAAATGAAATTTAGCTCAACCATCAACCGCCCATTTATAGGATTAGTGATCCCGCTGATGGTTGTTGTCATGCTTTTAAATGCAGGGATTCAAGAAATACGTGCCCAGGAGACCCGCAACACGAATCCGGTCTCTGAAGCCGATCCCACGGTTCCTGAACTGCATTCGCCGCACAAAGCAACCATCTATTCGCTGGCACTGCCGGGGCTTGGTCAGGCTTACAACAGGAAATACTGGAAAATCCCGGTAATCTATGCCGGATTCGGATACCTGGGTTATACCATAAAGCTGAATGCCGACGAGATGAAAAAATTTACCGAAGCTTACCAGTATATTACCAGCGGAAATACTGAACCTACGGATAATGAATACGTGATACGATATCCGAATCCAAACGACCTGCTCAGAGGCAGGGATTTTTACCGCAGAAAGGTAGAACTTCATATCATCTACAGCGCGGCATTGTATATTTTAAATGTACTGGATGCCACCGTGGATGCACACTTTTTCGACTACGACATCTCCGACAATCTGTCGATGCGGGTCGATCCGGTCTTTTTACCGGACAGGATTCCCGGTGCCGATAGAAGTGCACCGGCAACGGGTATAAGACTTAGCCTGAATTTTTGAACAAAAACGCAGTATTTTGAACATCGCATTATCGGGATACGGAAGAATGGGAAAAGAAGTGGAAAAAGCCGCTTCAGCCCGGGGGCATTTTATTATTGCAAGACTCGATTCGCCGGATGACTGGGGGCGGTTTATTCCGGCAGCCGGAGACTCCATTGTTGTAATCGATTTCAGCACGCCGGAATCCGCGTATACTGCCGTAAACCGGTGTTTTGATCTTGGGCTTCCGGTTGTTTCAGGTACAACAGGCTGGAACGACCGTCTCGAACAGGTCAGTGCACGCTGTCTCCGGGAAAACCGGTCGTTCTTTTACGCACCGAATTTCAGCATCGGAGTGAACATCTTTTTTGAGATCAACCGTACTCTTTCCCGTTTGATGGAAAACCTGCAGAATTATTCCGCCTCTGTTCATGAAATTCATCACATCCATAAGCTGGACGCACCCAGCGGGACTGCCATTGCACTTGCATCCGGGATAATTGATACAAACACCAGGTACAACAGATGGCAGCCGGGAACCGAAAAAGGCAAAGGTCTGATTCCTGTAAGCAGTGAACGGACAGGAGAAATCCCCGGCACACATTTTGTTACATGGAGCGGTTCTGCTGACATGATTGAGCTGAAACACACCGCGCACAACCGACAGGGGTTTGCTGAAGGAGCCGTGATGGCAGCCGAATGGATTCAGGGCCGTACCGGAATGTTCGGCATGGCCGACCTGCTTGGACTGGGTCAGACCAGCACGAAAAAACATTAATATTGCATCTTCAGGCTATTAAGATCATTCTAAAGTAAAATTATGTCACCAAACATCATCCTGATTCTCGTTCTGATCTTTTTTCCCATACTCCTTTGGAAAACATTTCAATCTGCAAGGTATGAAGGCTGGAAATCGGCCATTCCCGTGTATAATTACTACCTGTGGCTGAAAATAATCGACAAACCGCTGTGGTGGTTTATCTTCCTTGCCATGCCTTTCATCAATGCCTTTATGGTCATGCTGATGGTAGTTGAAACGCTTAAGTGTTACAAAATACACAGTCTCGGGCAGCAAGCCCTGGCAGTGATTTTTCCTTATGCCTATCTTCCCTGGCTGGGGACAAAAAAAGCCGGTGACTATACCGCACCATCACAAAGGGTTAAAGTTAAAAAATCAGCCACACGTGAATGGGTGGATGCCATCATTTTTGCGGTAATTGCTGCATCTATCATCCGGATTTTTATGATAGAAGCCTACACCATTCCCACACCGTCCATGGAGAAGTCCCTGCTTGTGGGCGACTTCCTGTTTGTCAGCAAGCTCAGCTACGGCCCTAAGGTTCCAAATACTCCCATAGCCTTTCCGTTTGTTCATCATACAATGCCCCTTACACAAAGTACCAAATCCTATGTGGAGTGGGTAAAACTTCCGTATTACCGGTTTCCCGGATTTACAAAAATCAAGAATAACGATGTGGTGGTTTTTAATTACCCTGATGGCGATACCGTTGCCCTTAAGGTTCAAAATCAAAGTTATTATGCATTGGTAAGGGATTACACCAGGCAGAGGGTATGGACCGATAAAGTTAATTTCGGTGACGTTGTTTATCGTCCGGTCGACAAACGCGAAAACTATATCAAACGCTGTCTGGCAATTCCGGGCGATACACTTGAGATCATTGACCAGGTGGTGTACATCAATGGCAGAGCCGCGGAACTTCCCGAACAGGCACAATTTAAGTATATTGTCCGAACCGATGGTACAAGAATTAATCCGATGGCACTCGAAAAACTGGGCGTTACGGACGACATCTCCGTTTTGGGACACGATGAGATAATGTTAACGCTGACAGCTACGGCCGCTGAAAAAATCCGCTCCTTTGTTAATGTGAAAGAAGTAAAGAAGATCGTACAGCCGAAAGGATTCTGGCAGCCGTACATATTCCCCTTCGATTCTGCATATGCCTGGAACGTTGACAACTACGGGCCTCTTGTAATTCCTAAAGCAGGTGCGACCGTTGAAATCAATCCAAAGAACATAGTTCTCTACGAACGCATCATAAAAAACTACGAATTAAATAACCTAGAAGTGAACGGCAATACCATTTTAATAAATGGAAAGCCTGCAACATCCTACACATTCCGCATGGATTATTTCTGGATGATGGGCGACAACCGGCTCAACTCAGCCGATTCCAGATTCTGGGGATTTGTGCCCCAGGATCATATTGTAGGCAAAGCGGTTTTTGTATGGCTTTCACTCGACAACAGAAAGCCGTTATTTGGAGGAAAAATCAGGTTTAACAAGCTTTTCAGGACAATTCATTAATATCTAAAAAAAACAAAATCATGATTACCGGAGAAATTCACACCGATAAGGGGGTAATGAAGGTTGCATTTTACGAAAACGACGCCCCGAATACAGTTACAAATTTTGTAAAACTTTCGAAAAGCGGATTTTACGACGGGCTCACTTTTCACAGGGTTATCCCGGGCTTCGTAATCCAGGGCGGCTGTCCGCACGGTACCGGAGCCGGTGGACCGGGATATTCCATCAACTGCGAGCTTGACGGCGACAATCAATACCACGACAGGGGTGTGCTTTCCATGGCTCATGCTGGTCGTAACACAGGAGGATCCCAGTTTTTTATTTGCCATAACCGCGAGAACACACAGCACCTTGACCGCAATCACACGTGTTTCGGAAAAGTTTACGAGGGCCTTGATGTAATCGATAAAATTCGTGCCGGCGATAAAATTCTCTCCATAAAAATCACCGAATCCAACGGGTAATTCACTTAAAAGTAAAAAATATGAAAAATAATCTGATAACTTTTGCACTCATAATTCTATCTGCAACAGCCGGAATAAATGTTGCCGAAGCACAAAGATCCGGAAGCTCATTTAAAGGTTATATTACCTATAACGTTAGTTTCCCGGGATCGGGATCGGATGCCGCCCAGTCGGCCATGCTGCCCAACAAGATGAAGGTTGCATTAAACGGAAACAAAGCCCGCCTGGAGCTTTTTATGTCCGGTGTAAGTCAGATCATCCTCTCGGATGCCGATCTGCAGACCACTATAGTGCTTGCCGACGTTATGGGTCAAAAACTGGCCGTTAAGCCCAACCGGGCCGAAAGGATGACTGCCCCCAAAGAACCTGTTGTTACTGTAACTGCAGAAACCAGGGATATAGCCGGATACAAATGCAAAAAAGCTGAAATCCATTATGGTGACGAAAAGAGCAAAGAGTCGCCCGTTATCGTTTGGTTTTCGGAGGACATCGGAAACAACCGGTTATTCTACGACAACGAATACAGAACATTGCCCGGCATTCCGATGGAATTCACCTTCAAACTTCAGGGAATGGAAATGTTCCTGACGGCTGTCAGCGTTGAGAAGGGTAAGGTTTCAAACAAGGAATTTGAAGTTCCGTCGGACTACAAAGAGATGACACCCGAACAGCTTCGCCAGATGTTTGGTGGTTATTAAACTGAAAAAGAATACTGCCGGCTGACCTGATGCCGGGAATCGCCCCGGAATCCCATGGAAAAAGGGGCTGAATTCCCGCCAAAGGTCAGCTTGTATTTAGTACATTTGCAATCAGCATTTAGAATCCCCCTATGGCCAGAAAGGGAAACACATTAAAGAAAAGCACAGTCAGGAAAGATGAGTTTGATGACTCACCTTCCAAAAGCCGTCCGAAGAAAAAAAGAGCAGCCCTCCCTTCCTGGCTGATCGACGGCAGAGCTGAAAAGATTGTTGGAGTATTCTTTATCTTATCTGCCATTTACCTGCTTTTTGCATTTTCATCCTATTTGTTATTGTATTTTGATTGGAAGTCCGATGACTTTTTTAGCACCTATTCGTTCCGGGAAATTCTCTTCGACACAACCAAAGAAGCGAAAAACTGGACCGGAAGGCTTGGTGCAGCATTATCAATTCAACTGATAAAGAAAGGATTTGGCATTGCTGCATATCTCCTGATTCTTATGCTGGTCGTTTCCGGATTACGCATGGCGCTGAGAATTTCGGTACTTCCGGTTGCTAAAACCATTCGCAACTCACTTCTCGGCATGCTGTGGTTGCCTGTGACCCTCGGATTCCTTCTGAAACAAACGCCTTATAATATTCTGGGAGGGATATCGGGTTACCAGGGAGCCTCCTGGCTGGAGGGATTGCTTGGAAAACCCGGCACAGCCATTTTTTTGATATTTTTATTGCTGGTAATATTGGTTTTTGCCTTTAACGTAGCTCTTGAACTGCCAAAACGCCCGGACGCCGGCACCTCCTTCGAAGACGAGGAGCACTCTGAATCAGAACCCATTGTGGCAATGAAAGCCGGGAATACATTAAAGAGCGGCAGTGCCAGGGAAGAGGACAAATATAATACCGTTGAATTTGCCGTTAACGACAACGAAAAAGAGAATACGTTTGTCGGCAGCCGTGAAGTTCAGCTCTCAACCGAAAGTGGACTCCAGGATCCGGTAACGTTTTCTGATGCTGCCCGTACAAGTCCGGAGATTGAGCTCACCATCGAAAATCCGGAAAGCCTGGAACAAAAGCAACCGGAACCCGACGCACCGGAACGATTCACGGTAGATACTGAATTTGACCCGACGCTCGATCTCTCCAGTTATCAGTTCCCGACTCTGGATCTGCTCGACGATTATGGCTCAGTAACCAGTATCAGTGTCCAAAAGGAAGAGCTTGAGGCCAACAAAAACCGCATTGTCGACACCCTGGCAAACTATAACATTCAGATCGACAAAATAAAGGCAACCATTGGCCCGACTGTTACATTGTATGAGATTATACCTGCCCCCGGGGTACGGATTTCAAAGATAAAAAACCTTGAAGACGACATTGCCCTGAGTCTGGCAGCCATGGGAATCCGTATCATCGCTCCAATTCCCGGAAAGGGAACCATTGGCATAGAGGTGCCAAACCTGAAGCCCGAAATTGTTCCCATGAAGTCGATCATTGGGAATGAAAAGTTTGTTTCCTCGAAATATGAACTTCCTTTCGGGATGGGGAAAACCATCCAGAACGAGGCCTACATCGCCGATCTTACCCGTATGCCGCACATATTGATGGCAGGGGCTACCGGTCAGGGTAAATCCGTCGGACTGAATGCAATAATCGCTTCCATACTTTACAAGAAGCATCCCGCTCAGGTTAAATTCGTAATGATTGACCCCAAGAAGGTAGAGCTTACGCTGTTCTCAAAGATTGAACGGCATTTTCTGGCCAAACTGCCCGATTCGGAAGAGGCAATCATTACGGACACCCGTAAGGTGGTACGTACGCTCAACTCCCTCAACATTGAGATGGATAACCGTTACGATCTGCTGAAAGATGCTCAGGTTCGCAACATAAAAGAATACAACACCAAATTTGTCGATCGCAGATTAAATCCCATGAACGGGCACCGTTATCTGCCTTACATTATCGTTGTTATCGACGAATTCGCTGATCTGATTATGACGGCCGGCAAAGAGATTGAAACGCCGCTAACCCGTCTTGCTCAGCTTGCACGCGCTATTGGCATTCACCTGGTTATTGCAACGCAAAGACCTTCAGTAAACATTATTACCGGAACGATAAAAGCCAACTTCCCTGCACGTATCGCTTTTAGGGTTATTTCGAAAATCGACTCCAGAACCATTCTCGACACCGGAGGAGCCGATCAGCTAGTTGGAAGAGGCGACATGCTTCTATCGACCGGCAGCGATCTTATCCGCCTGCAATGTGCGTTCGTCGACACCCACGAAGTAGAACGCATCACGGAATTTATCGGCTCGCAGCGGGCTTATCCTGATGCCTACCATTTACCTGAGTTTATTGAAGAACAAGATGTCAAGGAGGTTGATTACGATGCCGGGGAACGCGATGAACTCTTTGAGGATGCCGCACGTATTATAGTCCAGGCTCAGCAGGGCAGCACCTCTCTGCTTCAGCGTAAGCTAAAGCTGGGATACAATCGGGCCGGCCGAATCATCGACCAACTTGAGGCAGCAGGCATTGTCGGACAATTTGAAGGCAGTAAGGCAAGAGATGTAAAAGTGGCGAATGAGTTTGCTTTGGAACAATTTTTGAAAGACCTTAACACCGACCGCAAACAAACCGATTTTGAAATTTGAAATTCAACGAATGAAAACAATAATCGCATTACTTACTGCTGCGTTAATCTTCCCGATTACTGCCGGTGCTCAAACAGACAAAAAAGCAAAAGCAATCCTGGATGAAGTTTCAATTAAGACCAAATCCTTTAAAACCATCCGTATAGATTTTACCTACCAGATGGAAAACAAAGCCCAAAAGATCAACGACAGCTTTAAAGGAACCATTATCTCGAAAGGCGACAGCTACAAGCTTACTTTCTCCGGACAGGAAGTTATCAGCAATGGTAAAACCGTCTGGACGTTTCTGAAGGATGCCAACGAAGTTCAGATCAACAACGTTAGCCACGATGAGGAAAGCTTCTCTCCTACCTCTCTGCTCAATAATTACAGCGAAAACTTCAGGCCAAAGCTGATTGAGGAAAATGCCAAAAATCAGATTATTGAACTAACCCCTATACAGAAGAAAAACTTCAATAAAGTAAGAATCACCATCGAAAAGTCGAAGAAAATGCTCAGCAGCATTTCGATTTACGACAAGAACGGCAGTGTTTATACTTACACGGTCAACAAATTTGAGACCGATATCCCATTCAAGGACAGCATGTTTTCATTCAGAGCCGAGGAGCATCCCGGTGTTGACGAAATTGACATGCGCTGATTCAGTGACAACCAGGACCCAGGCCCTTCCGGACCTTCTTTTTTTTAAGTCCTCAGGCGGGATACCAGAAAATACAGAAGTTGTGAACATGTTCATCGTCTAAGCGTTGTATGAAAAACCAAACCAGAAACGATGAATACACTCTACACTATTTCTCTTTATCTGCACTCCTGGAACCGCTGGATAGTGCTTGCTGCAGGCGTCGCCGTTATTGCTATGGCATTGAACGGATGCAGGAAACAATGCGAATACGGTAAGCAGCATAAAATTGCTTCACTCATCTTCATGAGCAGTCTCCACTTGCAATTGCTCCTTGGTCTGTTGTTATATTTTGTTTTTAGTCCCATTACCATGCATGCCCTGAGTGATTTTGGTGCTGCCATGAAAAATTCAACCCTGCGTTTCTGGGCTGTTGAGCATTCCTTTCTGAACATTGTCGCCATTGTATTGGCGCAGACAGGGAGCATATTGGTAAAACGCAAAGCGGATGCGCGTTCGAAGCATAAATCAACCATTATCTGGATGGGTATAGCATTCGTACTTATTCTGCTTATGATTCCCATGGGATTTATGGGAGAAGCCCGGCCCTGGTTCAGACTATAGACCATAAATACCGGCAACAATATCCATAAATCGGGAATGCCTTCCTGCCCCGGTCGTTACGTATAAAAGCGGATGACCGGGTTTTTTGCATCCGGTTAAAAACTCTGTTCTGCTACTGACATCCGCTGCTAATGAATGATGCTCTCAAGCCCTTCCGCCCTCTTTCCTTACAGACGTCGGATCCGAAAATTCAATCGCATGAGAATTCCTTAGTGTACCATTGTCAAAAAACCTGATAAACGGCAGAATAATTAATTGAAGGCTTAGTGTAAAAATAAAATGCAAATCAATTACAAAAACACTACTTCGAAATTTTGAAGGCCACCATTTTGGCGTATATTTACCGCCTTAACACAGGAAATAACATTCATTAAAATTGCCTCAGATGGGAATATCCAGTCGGGACACGGGGTTGAATTACCATGTATCGGTTGATTGTGTCGTATTCGGCTTTGAATTCGGGAAGCTGAATGCACTGCTTATAGAGCGGGAGATGCAGTTTGAAGGCTCAACCTACACCGACCTTAAATTACCGGGAGATCTGGTGCGTACAGATGAAGATCTTGACACGGCAGCCGCTCGTGTGCTTAAAGAACTTACCGGACTTGAAAACATATATTTAAAACAGTATGCTGCCATCGGAACGCCAAACAGACTGACCCGGCTTGAACGGGACATGGAATGGCTCAGACAGATCGGGCATCCGGAAAAGGTTGTGGTTACGGTTGCCTATTATTCACTTATAAATATTGATCAGGATAAGATTAACAAATTCCAGCTTCAGAAAAACGCACGCTGGCAGGCGGTATCGCAAATCAGTGAGTTAGCTTTCGATCATCTTGAAATACTAAACGAAGCCCTTCAAACCCTCCGAACCGAGCTCCGGAGCAATCCCATCGGATTTGAGCTATTGCCTAACAAATTTACCCTGAGCCAATTGCAGAAACTTTATGAGGTTATTTTGGGGGTAAGCTTTGATAAGCGCAACTTCAGAAAAAAGGTGACAAATATGCCTTATATCGTCCCAATTAATGAAAAGGAACGTGGCGTATCGCACAAACCCGCCCGATACTACATCTTTAGTAAAAAAATCTATGAAAAAACCCGGAAAAATTCTCTCGATTTTTCCATGTAATATCAAGTGTTTTTAGCTGAATCCGTTGTAATTCATTGCAACTTTTCAAGAGCAGTTTCGTTAATAAACCATCATACTTACGACCGATACGCATGCACGACATAGAACCTTTTTATGCCTGGAGTAATCTGTATAATTCCTCTGAGGACATACATTCGCCATTTTTCGGAAGAGCATACAGCGAAACGGAATGTACAAATTCCGTTTATAATTACTTCATTCATCCGCTATGGGATGAAATGGGTTCAGCCACGCTCTATATGAAGCTGCTTTATTCCGATTACCAAAGAGGCTTTTGTGTCATCGAATTTCTTGGTGAGTGGAACGACACCCTATACAACGACATCATGTATCTGAAGCGAAATGTGGTTGAGATCCTCATGGATGCCGGCATCCGGAAATTCATCCTGATCGGCGAGAATGTTCTCAATTTCCATGCAGACGATGATTCGTACTACCAGGAGTGGTTTGATGAAATAGAAGACGGGTGGATAGCATGTCTTAACTTCCGCAGTCATGTGCTGGAAGAGATACACAGGGGTCACCTCGATTATTACCTTGCAACCGGCGGTCAGCTGAACCAACTAAACTGGAGAACACTTAATCCCTTGCAGCTGTATACCTTGGTTGAAAATCTGATAAAGAAACGACTTACGGCATGACCGTAGCAAAAAAGGAACACAGGGTTATCCGTGTATACGGGAGGGTTCAGGGCGTTGGCTTTCGATATTTTACCCGGAAGTGTGCCCTCGACACCGGTGTAACCGGATTTGTAAGCAACGAAAACGATGGCTCGGTTTACATAGAAGCGGAAGGTTCGCCCGGACAGCTTGATATTTTTGTGGAAATGTGCCGCCAGGGTCCGGCCAGGGCAATTGTTAGCGATGTGCGGATTATTCCCGGGCCACCGGTTAATTATCTGAACTTCCGAATCCGTTAAACAAACTTTCCGGATCGCTCAGTATCATAGCAACGACTTTACGATCGATGGGCAACGTCATATTTTCTGAACTGAGCGTTTCGTGGTCTGCCCATCGAAACGTCTGAGCACCGTCAACATGCTCAAAATCAAACACTTTTTCGGTTGTTCTAAATGCCGGCTCACCCTTTAAACGCGCCCGATAATAAATATTCAGAATCTGCCAGGCTCCGGGCAAAAGTTCCGATTGCTGGAAGTAATCGGTGGTATAATAATGACTGAGTATTTCCACTTCCTGATTCAGCTCTTCCAGGCATTCGCGCTTAAGGCAATCGACTGGGCCTTCGCCGAATTGCAGACCTCCTCCGGGGAACTTCGTCATACATATCCCAAGCCTGAATTCGTCGGTCAGCAGTAGCTTATGCTCATGTACAATAAGGCCATAAACACGGATGTTAAAATTTCCTTGTTCCATTATTTTAATATTGCTGTTGCTCTTAGCATTTCCCGTTTGCCGGGAGGACCCGGCAAACGCTCCACCTGCATGCCCGCCGCCTGCATGGCCCTGCGTACCAGACCTTTTGCACTGTATGTAACCAAAGTCGCTCCTGTGGGCATATGACGCCTTAATGCCTGAAATACCTCCGGAGTCCACAGATCCGGAGCAACCTGCGGCGAGAATGCATCGAAATAAATCAGGTTATAACGGTTGTCCGTATCCCTCAGAAAATTATCAAGGGTCTTCCGTATTGCTGTAAACGAAAAATCTTTACTTATCGTTTCCGTTTTACCAGAAGCAGCATTATGGATTGCCGCAAATTCCCGGCTCAGTTCAGAAAGTCCCGGCAGACTGCAGTAATTAAGCTCAGCAATAAGTTCTTTGCCAAGAGGAAAAGGTTCAATGGCTGTATAATCCACTGTAAGATCCCGATTCCGGCATTCCGACAGGGTAAGCAATGCATTTAGCCCGGTTCCCAGTCCAACCTCCAGTATCCTCAGCCGGTTCTCACGGTGAAGTTGATACAGCATCCCTGCCTGTATGAACACGTGAACAGATTCGGTCAAAGCACCGTTTGTTGAATGGTAGTGTTCACCCGCAACCGGATTGTACAGCGTTCCGGATCCATCGCCGGTCTTAACCGGTATAAGTTTGACTTGTTCAATCATCGGTTATACAACAAATGAATATCAACAATTTCCTTATCGGAGGCAAATGTATATACCGAATGATTATCCGGGATTCGATAGACACCGGTGTGGTAACCGGAACTTACAAACAGCAGATTTCCAATAGAATCGTAAACCATTGCGTTGATTTCACCTTGCTGAATGTAGTGAACGAGGCTGCCTGAAGCACTGCGGAACCACCACACATCTTTTCCTGCTGACAGAAACGTATGCGTTGTAAAATCGCCTGTAACATTCTTTATTTCCGTAAACGGGAACTCCCGTATGGTAACAAATGTATTCAGCGAATACGAGAAAAGACGGGCGCGGCAGCCATTTGTTTCGTTGACATAGAGCACAACTCCCTCTTTACCGAATGTCCCGAGACCGGCGGCTTTTCCCGAAAATTGAACCTGCTTATGCACCGTACCGCCAGGATAATTAAATAATACAAGACTGGAAAGATTTCCATGATATGGCTCAAAGATTGCAGCCAGCCAGCCCTGGGTGCGCACCATGTGCGTAAATCGCCCGTTGGTAAAAACCGAACTCCGGAATGTTGCCATACCACCAGCATCGTACCCCTGTATATAACCGTCGCGTATTGAAATAAAAACTTCATTCTCCGTGCAGTATACAGAATTGAAATAAGGCAGTGGTGGTGCAGGAACGGCAGGAACGCTCCATTTCGCTGTCCCGTTCTGCAAATTCCAGGCCATCAGGCTCCCTGTCTGGCTGCCGCAAGTATATACTAGTTGTTTTGAAGAGCTTATCCCGGAACCGGTATAATCGCCATCAAAAGTATATAGCAAATCCGTTTCCTGGTTTAATCCGGTGCGGTAAACGCTGTAACTATCGGCCCCGTTTTTGCAAACAGTGACGAAGGCCTCAAGCGACTTTTCAAGCTGTTGATAATTAATGGTTATCCAGGCACCGGAACTTACATCCCCCGCATAGGCTCTGACCTGGAGCGTCAGATTGCCGGATGCCAGAAGAAGATTATCCAGGGATATATATGCGTTCAGATTATATTCCGTAACGCCGGCAACAAAATCCATTGATGGAGCCACGGGCTGACCTGCAGTTCCGAGCAGTGAAACACGCACAAAATCGATTCGGGCAGGATGCGTTACTTTTGCTTCAATCAGGAGAGTATCGCCATATCCGCAGCTCTGACCTTCAAAGGGTGAAAAAACGGTAATTTCCGGAGGTACGATGTAATCTTCCGCAGGAGTGCAGGCGGCGCAAAAAAGGAAACCGGCCAAAACGGCATTAAGCCCGCTGAGAGAAATACCACGATTCCATCGTTTCATAATACCGGCAAACGTACATTATTTTAAACAGTTTAAACAACTTCAAGAAGCGATAGTTAAAAAAACGAATAAAAATACGAAGCAATGAAATAATCAAAAAGGCATCCTTCAATCTTGGGCCGCAAGTGCAACTTGTACATAAAAACCGGGGTCGATCCTGATTTTTTCTAAAAAAAGACCTGCGTAAACAGGCCGGACAGAATTTTTCTTACTTTTAACTATCAAAACAACTACCTATGCTTGACGATCTCAACATTGAAAATGTGCTGTTTCTTGACATAGAAACGGTACCTCAGTATCCGGATTACAATGATTTGCCAGAGGATACCAGAAAATTCTGGAACCACAAAGCCGACAGCCTGAAAAACATCCGTAATGAAAAGGCCGAGGATCCGGAAGTCTTATACGGTAAGGCAGGAATTTATGCCGAATTCGGAAAAATTATCTGCATTTCGGTTGGCTTTATCCGCAAAGAACAGCTCAGGATAAAATCGTTTGCCGGTGACGATGAGCGAGAACTGCTCAGCAACTTCTCGCTGCTTTTGCAAAAAAGTTTTAACAGCAGCGACCACCTGCTCTGCGCCCACAACGGCAAGGAATTCGACTTTCCTTACATTTCAAGACGGATGCTGATTAACGGCGTACGAATACCGTCATTACTCGACATATCAGGGAAAAAGCCATGGGAAGTGAAACATCTGGACACCATGGAACTTTGGAAATTCGGGGATTACAAAAACTACACATCCCTTGCACTGCTGACCTCCATTTTCAACATTCCAACTCCGAAGGATGATATCGACGGAAGTCAGGTTGGCGGCGTATACTGGAATGAGAAAAACCTGCAGCGAATAGTTGAATATTGCCAGAAGGATGTGGTTGCGATTGTTCAGTTATTGCGCCGGTATAAAGGAATGGAACTTATTGATCCCTCTAATATCAAGATTGCCTGATCGTTAAAAAAGTATAATTAATCCATTTTCCGGCTGAAATAAGGCCGGCGAATTCTTACTTTTGTTAAAAAAAACAATCCATACATGAAAAAAATTACCGGAGTATTTGCATTGCTCCTGCTGGTAACGGCAGTATGTCCAAACGGTGCGTTTGCACAGAAAGCATCCAAAAAGAAAAGTAACGCCAAAACACAACCCGCAGAAACTGTTATCCTTCAGAACAGGCTTGACTCAATAAGCTATATAATAGGCCGTGATATTGGCCGGAATATGACAACCAACAGCATAGAAGTAAACGAGGATATTATGTTTGCGGGACTGAAAGACGGACTGTGGGGCATCGACAGCGTTCTTAGTGAGGAAGCGACAGAACATGTAATGTCAGTTTTCCAGCAGGAAATGATGATGAAACAGCAGCAAAAGACACTGGCTGAATCAAGCGTTGCCAGAGCTGCCGGTGAAGCATTCCTTGAAGCAAACAAAACCCAGCCCGGTGTTGTAGCACTGCCCAGCGGACTGCAGTTTAAGGTTGTTACAGAAGGAGAAGGCGAGCATCCCTCGGCTGAAGACATCGTTGAAGTGCATTATACAGGAACTCTTATTGATGGTACTGTATTTGATTCATCCGTTGAACGAGGAGAGAGCATCAAATTCCCGCTTAACGGAGTTATTCCCGGATGGACTGAAGGCGTTCAGCTTATGAAACCGGGATCCAAATACATCTTCTACATCCCTTCAGCACTCGCTTACGGCGACCGTGGTGCCGGACCCATTCCCGGCGGATCCGTTCTTATATTTGAAGTAGAACTGATTTCTGTAGAAAAGCAATAACGATTTGTCTGACAGCGCTGCAGCATTATCCAAGTCCACTTTTATACGTGGGGTACAATGTCTGAAATCACTGTACCTGAATAAAAACAGACCTTTTCTGCGCGACAGGCTAAGTGCCGAGCAACTGGCTAAATTTAAGCGGGGCCACGAGATTGGCCATCTTGCCCGCGATCTTTATCCCGGCGGAATAAACTGTGCTCCGGGGCATCCTTCCCAATACAGGGCTGCCCTGGAGAAAACAGCTAAGAGTATAGCCGAAAACAAACCGGTAATTTACGAAGCAGCATTCCGGCACGAAGACATTCTGGTGCTTCTCGATATACTCATGAAGGAAGGTTCAGTCTGGCATGCCCTGGAAGTAAAAAGCTCGCTTCACATCTCCGAAACATACCTTATCGATGCAGCCCTGCAGTATTATGTTATAAAAGGAAGCGGACTTACACCGGAAACCATCCGAATTGTACACATGAATCCGGCATACCGGTTGGGCGGATCGCTCGATATTAAGCAGCTTTTTGTAACAACAGACGTAACTGAAAAAGTTCTGGCACTTCAGGAATACATCGGAATTCAAATTAAAAAATCGAGAGAAGCGCTTACGCTGAAAAAGTCGCCCGACATACCGGTTGGCAGGCATTGCCGACACCCCTACCCCTGCGATTTCACCGGACATTGCTGGAAACACATAAAATCCGATTCCGTATTCAGCATCTCCGGATTGCCCTTCGACAGAAGGTGTGCACTTTATGAAAACGGATATACCGAAATCGCAGATATTCCTGAAGAATCCTTGCCGAAACAGGAACAGATTATCCTGAGAGCGCACCGGACGCAACGTAATTACTTCAATTCGGATCGTTTGCACAAACGCCTTGCATTTGGGGACCATCCGCAGTTTGTTTCGTTTTTTGCATTCCGCTCCGCTCTTCCTTTATTTGAGGGGCATCGTCCCTTTGAATCCGTAATATTTGCCGCAGCGAGTACGGACGGTACCCATAGCCCTCAATCCTTTACTGCCATTCCGGGAAGTAATCCGGAACCGGAAATCCGGAACTTCCTAAGGCAAATCCTGAGTTCCGGAAGATCTGTGGTTTACTATGGAAGTGAGCAAACCCGCCTTGCTTTTGATGAATCGGGAATTTTCAGCAGAGATGATCGTTTAATTAACCTGGCAGAAGTTTTTGAAGACAGAGATTTCTATACACCTGGAATGGATCCGGATGGCGGACTGTTTGAAACTGCCGCTGCACTGGGGCTTTCGGGCAGCAAAACCGACCGCATTTCCGAAATCATGCAGGGTGTGCGTTATCTGAACATAACCAGCGAAAACCGGGAAGAAACGTTAAAGGTAATACGGGAAGAAATTCAGGAGGCAGTAGTTCTGACAAGCCGGATATATAAGTTTCTGAATGAATTGATATCCTGAAGCATTACTAAAAGACATACTATTTATCCGGCAGTACTTCTTCCAGCTTTTTCACAAGCGATTCGCCCCTGAGCCTGCGGGCGATGATGTTGCCATCGCGGTCGATCAGAACGGTGTGTGGAATTGACTTGACCCCGTAAGCCTTTGCTGCCTCGCTCTGCCAGTATTTAAGGTCGCTCACCTGTGTCCATGTCAGCCCGTCTTTAACAATCGCGTTGATCCACGCTTCCCGGTCTCTGTCGAGGGATACGCCGAAAATTTCGAAGCCACACTCTCTGAACCGGTTGTACATTTTCACCACTTCAGGGTTTTCGCGCCTGCACGGGCCACACCATGACGCCCAGAAATCGATAAGTACCACCTTACCCCTAAGGTCGGAAAGTTTGCCGGCATCTCCTTCGGGCTTTGGCAGAATAATTTCCGGAGCAGGATTACCGGGAGCCAGTATCTTCTCAAGTTCGGTCCTCTGATACAGGTCATCAACGAGTCTGAAACCAGAATATCTTGAATATAAAGCCTTCGCAACGGCATCGTAAATATCGAAATCAAGGGCAATATCCAATTCGTCGATAAAAAACAAAGCTGCGGGTGAATCCGGGTTCTTTGCCAAAATTTCCCTGAGCATACTTCTGAGCCCGGCTTCGACTTCATGATACGATTCAACGATAAGGGGCAGGCGTCCGGTACTGTCGGGATTTGCAGCCAGCGCACCGTAAAGCTTTCCGATGCTGTCTTTCCGGGCATCGTAATACTTAACCTTTCCTGCTATCTCATACAAAAGACTGGTATGGGGCGATCCCTTGATCTGCACATTGCGGCTGAGGATCTCTGTTCCGGATATAAGTGTGACCTTGTCGCCCTCCTCAACGATCAGTGAAAGAAAATTATCAGCCGAAAGCGACATCCGGTATAATGAAAGTCCATTAGCAGGCAGGCGTATTTCAAAATTCCCCGCCTCATCGGTGGTGGCAGTCAGCCCCTGCGAATTGCCTGAAAGAAGGTCTGCAAAGGTAAGATGAACACCCGAGACACGGGAACCTTCAAGTTTCCCTCGAACATCGGCTACGCCCTGTGAATGAGCAGAAAATGCGCAAAAAACAATCAGAAATACAATTGCGTGACGAACACTTGTCTTAATCATCGATTTTGTTTTAGCAAACGCAAACCTACATGATTTTAACTATATTCCGTTAAGTAGCCTCAAAAAATTGCAATATTGGTCCGCCTATGCAAATACTACCCTGATCTGTATGCCTCTCCGATTACTTAATGCTTTTCCTGTAAAAGGCAACAGATGGGCTCAATTTCACGGAGTGTAAGGAGTAAAGAAAACACTTCCGGGATGTTAATAACTTAATAAACGAGAGTACCCGGGGATGAACCGAGTATTTCCTATTTTTGAATTATGGAAGATAACAGAACGCCCCTTGCTGATCAGCGACGCAAAAGACAGACTAAGTCAAAGGCAATCAATGAGTTCTATGAGCACGGGAAGGTCCCGCCACAGGCCATCGACCTGGAGGAAGCGGTTTTAGGGGCCATTTTACTTGAAAAAGACGCATTGGCATCTATTATTGATCTGATCAGGCCCGATGCATTTTACAAAGAGTCGCACCAGATCATATTTAATGCGGTTTCGCGTCTGTTCTCCAAGGGTGAACCGGTAGATATTCTCACCGTCACCAACGAACTGAAATTCACCGGGGAGTTGGAAGCAGCCGGCGGTCCTTTTTACATTGCCCAGCTTACAAATCGCATAGCTTCTGCTGCAAATACGGAATTTCATGCCCGTATTCTGCTGCAGAAGTTCATCCAAAGGGAACTTATCCGCATTTCCACTGACATCATTCACGATGCATACGAAGATACGACGGATGTTTTTGAACTGCTAGACAAAGCGGAAAACCAGTTATTCAGTGTGGGGGAAAACAACATGAGGAGGAATTATCTGGACATGCACTCACTTGTCAGAGATGCGGTTAAAAACATTGAAGCTGCCAAGAACAAACCGGGACAGTTTACAGGCGTACCTTCCGGCTTTACCGAGCTTGACCGGGTTACTGCAGGCTGGCAACCTTCCGATCTGATTATTGTTGCCGCCCGTCCTGGTATGGGAAAAACGGCCTTTGTACTCACGATTGCCCGTAACGTTGCCGTTGACTTTAAACGACCCGTCGCCGTTTTCTCGCTCGAAATGGCATCCGTGCAGCTTGTAACAAGGCTTATCTCTGCCGAAGCCCAGCTGCCTGGCGACAAGCTGAGAAAGGGAAATCTCGAGAATTACGAATGGGAGCAGCTCAATTCCCGCATCAACACACTGATTGATGCTCCACTTTATATCGACGACACTCCTTCTCTCTCGGTATTTGAGTTGCGTGCCAAATGCAGACGGTTAAAGGCTCAACACGACATTCAACTGGTCATCATCGACTACATTCAGCTTATGTCGGCAGGAATCGACCGTAACAGTGGAAACAGGGAGCAGGAAATAAGTACCATCTCGCGCTCACTGAAGAGTCTGGCGAAAGAACTCAATATACCTGTAATCGCACTTTCCCAGCTAAACCGTTCGGTAGAGCAGCGCCCAAACAAAAAGCCGCTCCTGTCGGACTTACGTGAATCGGGAGCCATTGAGCAGGATGCCGACATGGTTGTTTTCATATACCGCCCCGAATACTACAATCAAAACGTTGACAATGGTGGTGAAAGCCTGGCAGGTCATTCCGAAATCATCATAGCCAAGCACCGTAACGGGGCATTAAAGGAAGTCCCTCTAAAATTTATCAGCAAATACGCCAAATTTACGGATCTCGATCCCTCCGACTACAACCTTCAGCCCGGTCTGAACCCTAACGGCAATTTCGAACAGTCGGTTAATACTGTAACCGTACAGTCGAAAATGAACGACATGAATGAGGAGAATGAAACTCCGTATTAGATATTTTATGCTGCGATTTATCACATTCTTTTACAGCCCGGGTAACAAAACAGCTTATCCGGGCGTTTAAGATCATAAATAACGCGTTGCCTGCAATGAAAAAGAAACTCTTTACAGCCCTGGTACTGGTATTATTTTCCATACCGCTTATGGCTGCATACATACTTATCCCTATGGATAAGACCCAGAAAAATCATCTGAAAGCTTATGGAATTGCTTACTGGACACTCGAACAGAACGTTGAGGTAAGCTGGCTCCTGAATTACAGGGGTGGAAGTTTTATGTTCCGGCAGCATTCTGTTCTGGAAGCAGAGTGCATTGTAAGGGGCGTTAGCTTTAGTGTTATTGCTGACATTCAGGCCGATGCCATATTGGCTGAAATTGCCGATCCGGCAGCAAACATGGACGAGATGAAGCTGCAGAAAGCTCCCAGAATTGCCGTTTATACTCCAAAGAATAAACTTCCGTGGGACGATGCCGTTACTCTGGCACTTACCTATGCAGAAATTCCTTATGATGTTGTTTACGATGATGAGGTTATTGGAGGAGTGCTGCCGTTGTACGATTGGCTGCACCTCCACCACGAAGACTTCACCGGGCAGTACGGAAAATTCTGGGCAGCCTACCGCAATGCTCCCTGGTATCAGGAAGATGTAAGAAAAACCGAAGCCGCAGCCGAAAGACTGGGATTCAGTAAGGTATCGCATCTTAAAAGAGCCGTTGCACACAAAATCAGAGAATTTACGGCGGGAGGCGGTTATCTCTTTGCCATGTGCTCAGCTCCTGACAGTTACGACGTTGCTTTAGCCGCTGAAAACATTGATTTATGTGATGTTATGTTCGATGGCGATCCGGCCGATCCGGATGCAAATAAAAAACTGGAATACCACAACTGTTTTGCATTTACAGGATTCAGCCTGGTAATGAATCCCTACGAATACGAAATCTCCAACATTGATGTAACCACCACCCGGAAGGTTATGATGACCAACGACTTCTTCACCCTATTCGATTTCTCGGCTAAGTGGGATCCCGTTCCCACTATGCTCACTCAGAGCCATGAAAGGGTTATCAAAGGATTTATGGGTCAAACCACCGCATTTAACAAAGATTTTGTAAAACCAAACGCTGTAGTGATGGGTGAGAACAAAGCCGCCAACGAGGTCAGGTACATACACGGAGCATACGGTAAGGGTACCTGGACGTTTTATGGAGGTCACGATCCGGAGGACTATCAGCACCTGGTCGGAGATCCTCCGACAGACCTGAACATGTATCCGAACTCACCGGGATACCGGTTGATTCTTAACAACGTTTTATTCCCTGCAGCCAAAAAGAAAAAACAAAAAACCTAAGACCATTCCGGGGCTCCGGGTCCATTCTTCATTTCACAACACGTACGAACCCTATATGCAAAAAATTGCCTTCTTTCTGCTGTTTGCAGCGCTTATGCCTGTTTACAAACTAACAGCCCAGTCAAGGTATTCGATCAGCGGATATGTCAGAGAAAAAGGAAGCCGGGAGTTACTGCCCGGAGTAAATGTTTACATCCCGGCACTTCGTACCGGCACCGTTACAAACAATTATGGCTTCTATTCCCTCACCTTGCCGGCCGGAGAATACAGTGTAACATATTCGTATGTGGGGTATAATCCGGAAATCCGGGACTTTTCACTCAATGGCTCCGTTCTTGCGGATGTGGAACTTGAATCATCGATAATGCTCAGTGAAGTCACCATCTCAGCCCTGAAAGCCGAACGAATAAGCGAAAGCAACCAGATGAGTATGGTTTCGCTGCCTGTTCACCAGATTCGTAACATTCCGGCACTCCTTGGTGAAAAGGATGTTTTTAAAGCCCTTCAGCTATTGCCGGGAGTACAGAAAGGCTCAGAGGGAAGCAGCGGACTTTATGTAAGGGGCGGCGGCCCCGATCAGAACCTGATAATTCTGGATGACGCTCCGGTTTACAATGCAAGTCATTTGTTCGGATTCTTCTCCGTATTCAACGGCGATGCACTCAAAAGCGTGGAATTAACCAAGGGCGGATTCCCGGCACGCTTTGGCGGAAGATTATCATCGGTTGTGGAAATGACCATGAAAGACGGGAACAAACAAGACTTTTCCGGAGAGGCCGGCATAGGACTGATAGCTTCAAGAATACTACTGGAAGGACCTATAAAAAAGGACACCTCCTCTTTTCTCATTTCCGCACGTCGTACATACATCGACGTGCTTGCCCGACCATTTATGCCGGAGGATGAAAATGCAGGATACTATTTCTACGATCTTAATGCAAAACTCAACTACGACTTCGGGCCAAAGAATAAAGTATATCTGTCGGGCTATTTCGGACGCGACAAATTCCATATCCGCGACGAATACAATTACGATTATTCCAAAGGATACAACAAAGCTGGATTATACTGGCAGAACGCTACGGCAACCCTCCGCTGGAACCATCTGATCAGTAACCGTATCTTTACCAACACCTCACTCATATACAGCCGTTATAACCTTACCATCTACAACGAAGAAAAATACTCGAACGAAACCTATACTCTGAAGTATTATTCAGGCATCCGCGATTTAACCTTTAAATCGGATCTTGAATATCATTTTTCTCCCAACTACCTATTCAGAGCCGGCGTTCTAACCACCAACCATCTCTTTACACCGTCTGCAATTGTTGAAAAAGACAGTGAAACACTGCTTGATTTCAAAAACTCAACCACATACAATTCACTTGAATCCGGAATTTACATCGAAAACCATTTTAACTTCCACCATCGGATGCAAATGAATGCGGGCATCCGGTTCGGCCATTTTATAGCTGAAAAGAAGAACTATTTCTCCGCCGAACCACGGTTTTCCGCCAACTATCTTATCGTTGAAGGGCTTTCGCTAAAAGCCGCCTATGCCATGATGAATCAGTACATTCATCTGCTTAGCAATACCGGCATCGGACTTCCCACCGATTTGTGGGTACCTTCCACCGACCGGGTAAAACCCCAGCGCTCGAATCAGGTGTCGCTGGGGGTTGCGAAAGATATGGTATCGCAAAACCTTACGCTTACCCTTGAAGGATATTATAAAACCAGCAGCAATATTTTAGGTTATAAACCCGGGGCAAGCTTTTTACTGATCGACGACCCTTCAGGGGCAAACAACTTCACCTGGCAGGACAATGTTACCGATGGGTCGGGACGATCCTACGGGGCCGAAGTCATGCTGCAGCGTAAGTCGGGCAAACTTAGCGGCTGGATTGGTTATACACTTTCGTGGACAAAACTGAAATTCGATGAGATCAATTTTGGTGAGGAATTCTTTGCCCGTCACGACCGCAGGCACGACCTGTCGCTGGTGCTGATTTATGAAGCTTCCAAAAATATCACCATATCGGGAACCTGGGTTTATGGAACCGGAAATGCCATTACGCTTCCTCTTGGAGAGTTTCAGGGATCGATGCACGACCCGTTTAAAGACTACATTGAATCCACAACGGGGTATCAGTATTACTGGTACTACAGTACCGTCACCGACTACGGCGGGGTGAATGCTTTCCGCATGAAGGCATACCACCGCCTTGATCTGGCCGTGCAATTCCATAAACAAAGAAGCTGGTTTGAACGTACCTGGGAACTTGGCTTTTACAACGCTTACAACCGGAAAAATCCGTTTTTCTATTTCATAGAAAACGAGTACCGTCAAAACGGCGAATACATCAGCAAGCTAAAGCAGGTCGCTATCTTTCCGATCATTCCGTCTGTTTCGTACAACATTAAATTCTGAAGTCATGAAAGCACTTTATAAATATCTTCTTCGCTCCCTTTATGTCCTTCCGATCCTATTGCTTACGGCATGTGAAGATCTTATATCGGATGTGGATGCTCCGGTTAGTAGTCCGAAACTGGTGGTAAATGCAGTGCTCATTCCTGAAGCTCCCGAAACCGAGGTTTATCTTTTCCTGAGCACACCTCTTTATACTCCACACCAGTCGGGCAATCTCGATACTGTTTCAAACGCCGTGGTAATCATTAGTTCAGGAAATCAGCAGGTCACTATACCCTTTGATGAATCTTCTCAGTGTTACCGGATCGAAGCCGGACTTTTTCCCGTTATTGCAGGGCAGGAATACTCTCTACTGATCACTACACCATCCGGTTACCGGGCCGAAGCCAGTTGTACGATACCTGCTGACAGCCCTCCCGCACCGGAGGTAACAGCCAGGACGGTTACGGAAGAATACGGAAATCTTTCAGTTTCCTACAGTTTCAGGTTTCGGGACATTATTGGCGAAGGACATTATTATGCTACTGCAATGCTGACCTCATTAAAGGATGAATTTGGAAACATTTATCCAGCCTTTGATCCCGGCTTCGACCGGGGTGAGCGCTATTCAAGCGATGCTCACAGGGATGGGGAATATTTCAACTTCAAAACAAGTTCGTATTATGAAGGAGTGGGTCAAAAAACGGAGTTCATGGCCTGGATTGCAGTAACCGACCGGAATTATTACATGTATCACCGCTCGGTATCATCTTTTGAAGGCGAGGATCCTTTCTCTGAGCCTGTGCCGGTTTTTACAAACATTAAAGGAGGGCTTGGCTATTTTGGAGCAGCCCGTGGACAGTTCCATATTCTGGAAGATCCCGGACAAAACTAATGCTGTTTATTTACGTTCGTAAATCACGTAGGAATAATCGAATCCAAGGGTTTCTGCAGCAGCAATATCCTCTCTGCTGATCTCTTTCCATTCCGAAAAATCAATTGCGGGAAAGAACGTATCTGCATCAAAATCCTTGTGAACGAACGTAAGATACAATCTGTCAGCCAGAGGCATGAACTGTTTGTACACCATTCCGCCCCCGATGATAAAATTCTCGCGCTCAGCATCCATTTTACCTATAGCATCATCGATGGAATAGGCCATGGTGCATCCGGGAATTTCTTCATCAGCCACATCGGTTATCACCACACTCCGCCTGTTTGGCAGCGGCCGGAGCGGAAGAGATTCGAAAGTCCGTTTTCCCATGACAATGGTATGACCTGTCGTAAGCTTTTTAAAGCGTTTAAGATCCTCCGGTATATGCCAGAGCAGGCTGTTATCCTTACCGATTGCCAGATTGTCGGCTATGGCTACTATGATTGAGATTGGCTTCATTTTCAATATAGGATGTTATTGTGAACGGATGTGTGCAAACAGAATGCCACTAAACGGCAACGGGAGCTTTAATATGTGGGTGCGGATCGTAACCTTCCAGGCTGAAATCGTTGAAGGCAAAACCAAAAATATCCTTGATATCCGGATTGATAACCATTTGAGGCAGAGGGCGGAAGTCGCGGCTGAGCTGAAGTTGAACCTGATCCAGATGATTGAGGTATATGTGGGCGTCACCGAAGGTATGAATAAACTCTCCGGGTTTCAGTCCGGTAACCTGTGCCATCATCATAGTAAGCAGCGCATATGAAGCGATATTGAAAGGCACACCAAGGAAAATATCTGCACTTCTCTGATAAAGCTGGCAGGAAAGGCGTCCGTTTGCCACATAAAACTGAAACAGTACGTGACAGGGAGGGAGAGCCATTTTATGAATATCTCCCGGATTCCAGGCACTTACCATGATGCGCCGGGAGTCGGGATTTCTTTTAATCAGTGATACAACTTCAGTAATCTGATCAATTGTATTTCCGTCTCCCGATCTCCAGGATCTCCACTGATGTCCGTAAACCGGCCCAAGATCGCCATTGGCATCTGCCCATTCATCCCAGATCGTTACGTTATTATCGTGCAGATAGCGGATATTGGTTTCTCCTTTCAGAAACCACAGCAGTTCATGGATGATAGACCGAAGGTGCAGTTTTTTGGTAGTAAGAGCGGGGAAACCCTGTTCAAGGTCGAATCGCATCTGGTATCCAAACACGCTGACGGTACCGGTGCCGGTGCGATCTTCTTTCCTTACTCCGGTTTCAAGAACATGCTTCAGCAGATCGTGGTATTGCTTCATTGGCAGTTTGAGTTTCTGCAAATTTAACATTAAACGTTTTTACAGCAAGGTGTGGAAATAATGATGCCCAATATTCATGCAAAGAACCTTCAATTTCCCGTCAAACCCATCGCAAATCCTCTAAAAATGGCTTTATAAACCTCATAAAGTTTAGCTTTCGGTTCGGCATTTAAGCAACAAAATGACCGGAAGTTTAAATGCTTCCGCCACCTAAAATAAACAGCATGAATTTTTTAGTGAATTATTCGATTCGTTTCGAAAAGTGCTTTGAATCGCCCCATTCATCAAAGCCGATTTTATTGCCCGACATATGAATTCTGGCTTCCAGACAATTTTTACAATCGGAGGCTTCCTCATCTGTACACGGCTTGTTTTCATACAGTTTGTAATCGTTCCTGTACTGTCCCGGTGTGATATTCGGCATAATTATATTGGCTCCGATTTTCAGGGCCTTTTCTCGTCCGATGGGGTCAATGGCCTGAAGAGCAGTGGCAGATGCGATATTAATATCCTTCATTAATATTCTCAGGATGGCAATCATCTTCAATGCCAGATCGAATCGTTCATCGAGAGGAAGAAGCTGACCCCTATATTGCCACAGAGGAGTATCGGCATGCTCTATGTACGGACCCATTCCGCACATATCGATATCCAGCTTCTTCATGAACAACAAATCTTCGGCCAGATGCTCCGAAGTTTGAAACGGAAGCCCGATCATGACACCGGTACCTACCTGATAGCCGGCTTCACGAAGATCGTAAAGAGCCTGAAGTCTGCGTTCGAAACGGTGGGTCTCATCTCCCGGATGTATCCTGTAATATAAATCACGGTTTGAAGACTCGATGCGCAGAAGATAACGATGTGCTCCAGCTTCGTACCAGCGCCGGTAAACCTCAGGGGATTGCTCTCCTACCGATAAGGTTATCCCCAGTTTACCGCCGGAGACTTCCTTTATTTTACGGAGGAGATTTTCTATGCGAGTTGTAAATGCTTCACCTTCAATTTCGCCACCCTGCAAAACAACGGAACCATAGTTACTTTCGAAGGCAAATCGCGCAGCTTCAATAATTTGCTCATCCGGAAGATTGTACCGCTTTACTTTGCGGTTTCCTTTTCGGATGCCGCAATAGAAGCAGTTCTTACTGCAAATGTTTGAAAATTCTATTAGTCCGCGGAAGTAGACAACATTTCCGACGTATTTCTCCTTCACTTCAGATGCTTTCGCAAAAAGCTTACTGCGGTTTTCGCCGTCAGAAAGAAGCATTTGAAGAATATCCTGTTTTGTGAGCTCAGGTTTTGAAAAAATATCGGTAAATGAGTCCATGAATGCAGCGGATTATTTCTCTGCAAAGGTAGCTCAAATTCGCATATCAGCGTCTCCAGTTCGACACGGCAAGATGCCAGGGATTGCGATAGGAATCGGAACGTATGAGGAAGTAATCGGCCGGGGTGTCGGCCGAATTCTCCAGATTAAACAGAAACCGGAGTGATAGTGGATTTCCGGTTTCGCCGTAAGTCCATTGCTCGGAGGTACTGTTGCGATAGACAACATTCGGAGGGCCGTAAACGATATAGATCATTCCCCGGTCGCTTTTCCAACCCTCACCGGAAATGGAATACAAGCGGTTGGCATCTTCCACTCTTCCGTAATACTTCCGGATCTGATTCAGCGCTCTTTCGGTATGCCCCGACAGATTCACCCAAAAACGATCTACGGCTGCCCGTGAAGGCTGATTAAACAGTTCTCGGTATTCCGCATCGGTGGCAATATACCGGAGCGCTTCACGCATCTGATCGGTGGAGCCGATTTCCGGAAAACCATCGTAAAAACGATACAACACCATCACCGGCTGATTGCTCTGGCTTATCAAAAAACGCCCTGTCCCCGGGAGTTTAAGTACGGAAGAGGCAAACAGAGAAACAGAAACGGTAAAAGATGAATCCGATTCTGCGTTGTACAATGCGCTGCCGGATGAATGTGGTGGTGACGCCGGAGGTAATTTGCCCGGAATGCGCCGTACGCTGAGGTCTCCGTTATAACCACTTGTTCTGATACGAAACCGTTCATTTCTCCATAAGTAATTGCGCATCAAGGGCAGACCGTTTTCATCCACAACCATAAAATCATTTATACCAGGAAACTGTCGCTTGTACAGAGTAATCAGGGTCGAATACTCCTTTCCGGCATTTACGTCATGCAGTGTAACACTCAGGATGTAGTCCTTTCCCCTTGGTGCTTTTACCATAACGGAATCATAAAAATACCCCTGAATTATAAGTGTATCCTGTCCTGAAAAGGATGCAGAGTCGCTGATGGCAGCCATTTCATAACCGGCATACAGTTGATAGTGCATGCGGAAAGATGCAGTGGTTTTTCCATTTTCTGACAGGTACGTCAGCTTTTCATAGGGAAATCGCACATACAAGCGTGTAATGCTGTCGTCCTGATTAAACAGTTCATACGACAGTCCCGGCATACGCAATTCCGGTTGGTACTGATCGGCCATATTGCGGTAGGCAAGCCTTGCCGGGCCTTTACAGGATCCAAAAAAAACAGCGGCAATCCCAACAAACCATATAATCCTGCTAATTCTTTTCATTGCACATCATTAGTGGAATAATTCCGGAAGCCGCACCAAGCGGCAGGTAAATTTACTGAAAACCCATGAATTATCAGCCAGTAATTGGGGTTATTCCCTGCAACTGCAATCTAACTTACCCGAAGCCTGCTGCCGATACGAAGAACCTTTGCAGAGCTGATTCCGTTCAGTTTACAAAGCCTGTCAACAGTAGTGCCGTACTGCCTTGCTATTTTCGAGAGGGTATCTCCGGACCGGATGGTGTGATAACGGCTTCCTTCCTGACTGTTGCCGGAAGAGGCAGTGGCTGCCGAATTACCTGAGCGCCAGAAGGAACGGGTAATCAACAGGGTATCGTGCCGAAGTGCATAATTTTCGAAATCGATGATACGTTCAGGATTGAAGTGTTCGCCTCTGAAACGGGTTTCAAAATGCAGATGGGTGGTGGTGGCACGACCGGTTCTTCCTCCGAGTCCAACCGGATCGCCGGCTTTCAGTTCCTGATTAACATCTGCTAAAATTTTCGAAAGATGGCTGTATACGGTTTCCAGCCCATTATTATGCCGTATAACCACCATCCTTCCATAACCGCTCATCACCCGGGCTATCCTGACCTTCCCATCAAATGCATTGTAAATGGTATCGCCCTGCTCAAGCTTTATATCGATACCGGCGTGAAAACGGGATCCTCTATATCCGTATCTTGAAATTACCTTTCCCTTATAAGGAAAAACAAATCCATTTTCGGCAGGATTATTCAGAAGAAGAAAAACCGAGTCGGCCATATTGGCAACATCGCTCTTTCCGGTACGAATGTAAAGTGTATCCCAACGATTATTGTACAACACCTCATGAGGCACAAAAATCATATCACCGGGCACATAGGGTCCATCCTCCCCTTCCGGTTCGGTACCGGAAAACTCGTCTTCTTCACATTCTTCTTCCGGACTGTTACTCCCATTTGCATCCGGGAAGGGTATCGGTTCATGCAGAAAACCGGGAGTCTCCTCCATATAAAAGGAATTCGTATCTATTGTAAATGTTTGAGCATGAAGCGAAACCGGAACTACCAGAAGGAATACGATAAGTAATGGCAACACGGCACGAAAAAAGAGAAGAAATCCGATAAGTTTGCGAATTTCAGATTTAATGGGAAATACTACCGAGTTTACGATTAGTGCCGGATTCATTTTCATCGCCGCAAAAATACTACATAATGAAATATGGACCACAGGGAAGCATCCGCATAATAAACCACTGCCATTTAAAATTGAATTGGTCTGTTTAAAAAATGCATGTATAAAATGGCTGTTAAACCATCGATGATAATAACTATAAAGGCATTGCAATAAAACACCGAAAGCCGGAATGCATCCGGCCTTCGGTCCTGAAATTGCGTTAGGATCAGAAGCTCAGATCAACTCCGAGGGCAACTGTAAATGCCTTACGATTATAGGTTTCGGTATAGGAAGGGACCTGTGTTGTTCCCGGAAAAGTTCTTTTATCTTCCAGATAGAATGTATTCATTGCTCCCAGGTTAATTCCGATTTTTTCATTCACGGCATAACGCAGTCCGGCAGCTATGCTGTTGGTTGAGAGGCTGTGATTCAAATCGGTCTGGTAGATATCCATTACACCTGTTTGTGTACGAAGGTATCCTGCACTAACCATCAGATTATCGGTAATTCCGTATTCCAGGCCAAGGGCAAATTCCCAGAAATTCTTGTCTATAACCTGGTCATTCTTAACGAATTCATTATTAAGCATCTTACCGTATTCAGCTGATTTATCGAAGTAGTAATGCACTCCTGCACTCACTTTGAATTTGGATGTGGCATCAAAACCAATTCCGGCAGAGAGTACGGCAGGCATATCGCTAGGCACTTCATCCCCGTCAGGGTAAAGTCCTACATCGTCTACCTGAGTATCGTTTTTCAGCTTTACGCTGACCATATGTTCGTATTTAAGTCCAATATTGAACCGCTCAAAATTCAGGTTCACTCCGATCATGGGAACGATTCCTGAACCTTTCTGTGTAGCATCAACTTCCTTATCGGCAGTAGCTCCGGCATAACCGGCCATTGCCTGTTGCTGAGCAACAAAAACAGGAGTTGCCACAGCATACGCGCCCTGAATCTGTTCAACCGATAAAGTCATGGGATCAATAGTAGGATTGATGAGGGCGAAGCCACCGGCGATTGAAGCTACATCTTCGGATGATAGATATCCGGCCTGCTGTGCCTGAGCCAGGGTAAGGCTTCCGCCACCTCCGGCTACCAGGGGTTCAAGCGAACCGGCTATACCTGCAAGTCCCTGGAACATACCCGCCATGGCATTGAAAAAATCAGGGGCAGGTACCATCGAGCCGGTGAAACCAAGAATTGGAAATGCCGGGTTGATTTGAATGTTTTTGAGGTATCCCTGATAATGGTTGTTCATCATCACGTAGCGCAGACCGGCGCTTACCGATACAATGTCGTTAATTTTGTAGCTTACTCCTCCCTGGATGCCATAAAAAACGGATTTACCTTCAAATTCGGTGTCAAAGCTGTAACTGCTCGTCGGTATACCGCTGGCGGACAGAAGAGCAGGCAATCCAGCCACCTGCATCTCAAAGGATGGAAGACCATCGGCAAATTTTGCGCTGCCACCACCTCCTATGGGATTAAAACCCAAAGAAAAAGCAAGGCGGTCTTTCTTATACACTGCATAAAATGAAGGGAAAAATGGTGCTACCACTTCACCTGTGAATTCCGAACGGTTAAGTCCCGGATAGGTTGTCCCGATGGTTCGGGTTTGCGTTACATATTGATTATTGAGCGAAAGATGGAATCCATCGTTAAGCCAGACCAATCCGGCCGGATTGTAATAAACGGCATCCAAACCAAGGGAAGCATCGCGTGCCGGCATTCGGATGAAGGAAGCACTCTGATTGGAATTGTGAACAATTCCACCGGCCATTGCAGGTATTACAACGGCAATCAATAAAATAACCAGTAATGATCTTTTCATAGGTTGAAGTTTTGTTTAGGGTGAGCGAAAATATGCCAATATGCACATACATCAAAACTATTCATGCGTATATCCTTAACCCGAAGGTACCTTATACGCTTAAAAAACGACCTAAGATACGCAAACTAATTTTAATTGATTGCAAATCAACTTTTAACTTCGAAATACTACCAACCTTAAATTTTCCTTAAATCTATTCGAGCTGCCAGTTTATTGGAGCAATGGAGTGTTGAATCAGCAATTGGTTGGTAAGCGAAAAGTGCCTGCAGCCGAAAAATCCCCTGTAAACACTAAGTGGTGAAGGATGCGGAGCTTCAAGAATATAATGCTTTGACTGGTCGATGATTTGTTTTTTATTTTGGGCATACTTCCCCCAAAGAAGAAACACAAGGTGTTCGCGGTTTTCCGAAAGTTTTTTAATAACGGCATCGGTAAAATCTTCCCATCCCCTTCCCTGGTGAGAACCGGCACCATTTGCGCGAACGGTCAGCGTTGCGTTCAGTAATAATACGCCCTGGTCTGCCCATTTTGACAGATTTCCGCTGGCAGGGTATGGATAACCCAGATCGGTTTGAATCTCACGCAGAATATTCTGGAGGGATGGAGGAAATGCAATCCCGTCGGGAACTGAAAAACATAGGCCGTGGGCTTGTCCCGGACCATGATACGGATCCTGACCCAGCAAAACTACCTTCACCTTGTCGAATGGCGTACGGTTAAATGCCTCAAAAATAGATGACCCGGGCGGATAAACGGCGTACCTTTTCTTTTCTTCAAGTAAAAACAATTTTAGCTCACCGAAATAAGGCTTAACAAATTCATCAGACAATACCCCTTTCCAGCTTTCATGGATTCTGGGATTAATTTCAGCCATGAGGTATTACTTTTTCGTTTTTTACTCATTAACAATATAACCTGTTAATCGAGGTTATAATGTAAGCACTTATCTTTGTACCTAAATTATCTCATAACTGAGTAAAAGTATGAAAAAAATCGTTTTACTGCTGCTGGTTGCTTTTTCCCTTGGTATTATTGTTACATCGTGCACTTCAAGTAAAAAGTGTGCTGCCTACGGTGAAGCAAGCCGGTATAAGACAGAAAGAAATCACTGATAATTTAATTCTGTTAACCAACAGCCTGTGAACCATTCATGGGCTTTTTTTGTTGGATGCAGCAGAGGTTTATGTATTTTTGTAAGCACGATATCCCGGTACAATGAAAAAACTACTCCTGCCGCTTACTGCCATTGTGCTTATCCTGATCAGCCAGCCTGTATTATCGCAGCGGAACGTTGAGGATTTCGACAGCATTGCCGACAATGTTCTATTTCGCAAAGAACTTAGTGGCGGAATTATTATTCATTCCAACGGGTGGGGACTCGAATTCAGAACCGGGAGAAACCAAAGCATTTTTAACAAACTTATGCTTGAAGTTAACCTGGCAGAAATGAAAGACAGTAAGGAAATCAAATCCATAAATCCTTTCTACACCAACACCCGAAGTTATTATTACGGAAAGCTGAATACGGTGTACATCGCAAGAGCCGGAGTCGGACACCAGCGCCTGCTCAACCGTAAACCGTATACCGGAGGGGTTGAATTACGCTTATTTTACTCTGGTGGAATTTCCACGGCGCTTGCAAAACCTGTCTATCTTCACATTATCAAAATCGATGAATCTACTTACCGATACATTACCGTGACCGAACGTTACGATCCCGACGAACATTTTCCCGATAATATTTATGGCAGGGCTTCTTTTCTGAAAGGATTCAACAATATAACCCCTTATCCAGGCGCATACCTTAAAGCCGGGCTGAATGTGGAATTTGGAACCATCAACCAGCGGCCAAAAACACTGGAGGCAGGAATTGTTTTTGATGCATTTGTCAAGCCAGTCCCCATCATGGCCTTTAAAGATCCCGACCAGTTTTTTCTTACTCTTTACCTGAGCTTCGGCATTGGAAAGCGATACAATTAGCTCTTTTTTAAATTAACGCTTTCGCGGAAAGGCATTCCGGATTCCGGTTTCAATTACAATCAACATCCTACCTATAGTGTATTCTTTGGTTCACCTTAGAACACTTCCGGCCGATTTATACTGCCAATAATCTGGATTGCATTATCGCTCGGTAATATTGCGGTGTAAACAATGAAGCGACTGCAAAAAAAAGCCCCGGTAAAAGCCGGGGCAAAAGTTGCTTAATCTTACGGACTACCTTCGGATGATAAGCTTTGAAGTAGCCGAAACACCTTCGTGTTTTATATTAATCATATAAATACCATCCGGAAGATTTTCCAGGTCGAAATTCCGGATTTGTCCGGCGGTAATTTGTACCTGACGTTCGATTCTTGTTTTTCCAAGCAGATCGTAAACGCTTACTTCCGCATTTCCATAAACCGTGCTTTTCATTTGAATATTTACTTCACCAGCAGCGGGAGACGGAAAGATATTAGCTTTACCGAGAAGATCCGCCGGATCTTCAACACCCAAAGCAACGCAGCGAAAGTTGAAAGTATCGCTCCAGGCAGATGAATCCCGGCTGCTGATGGCTTTTACCCTCCAGAAATAGGTACTGGCGCTGTCGAGCACGTGGATGGGAACCTTAAACAGCTCATCGCCGGCACCACCGGTTGCTGAAATATTGTAATGCCGAGCTCCGGTGAAAGCAGAATTTG
>JALHHH010000021.1:0-6455 GCA_022837485.1 Bacteroidales bacterium | reverse complement strand
GCGAGTTCAAGCTCATAAGTCTTCACCCCTGAGATCTTACCCCATGTAAGCGAAGGGGTAAGCTGAACATTGGTAGAATTGTTTGCCGGAGTCTTCAGGGTTGGTTTTACAACGGTAGTAAAAGCCCGGATTGCAGAATAAAGAGTATCTTTTGAATGAATGGCAAGCATTCTCCAGTAATACTGCGTACCGAAAAGGAGAGTATCGGGTTTTATACGGGTAAGATCCGATTGAACGTTGTAACTGTCGTAATGCTGTACTTCAGGCTCAAGCGAAATAAGAACATTGTACTTATTGATTCCGTTTACCCTTGTCCATTGAAATTCAGCATCCGGAACCACATCCGTGGCATTATCGTTAGGTCTGCTTATGTTAAAAGTACTGGTTACCGTAAAAAAAGTCGGGTTTGTCCAGTCGGTAGTATCGAGAGCGTGACGCGCCCTGAGCCTTACGTAATGGCCTTCACCGAACAACAGATTAGCTGCATTTGCCTCCTTCTTGCTTCCTGCTACTGGTGTAATATAGGCATAGGGAGAATCAAATGTGCTGACCGTATCAATCTGGAAATCAAAATGGCTGACACCTGTAATGGCATCCCATTGAATCAGGACATTGGCGTCCTGATTATTGGCATTGTTTGCCGGTCTGCGCATCATGGGGCGTGAAACAACCGTAAATGACCTCACCTCCGACCAGTCGCTTTGTCCGGTCATATCTATGGCTTTAACTTTCCAGTAATAAACTCCGCCAAACATAAGGTTTGCCATTTCATAACGGGTTAGTTCCGTAGTAAATTCCACCGGACTGGTAAACGCTTCATCGGTTGACAGATGCAGAATATAATGCAGTCCGATGTTACCTACAACAGCATTCCAGTCAAGAGTAACATTTGGAGCTACACCGCTCTGGTTATTATTGGGAGCTGTCAGTTCAGGGGTAAAGATGCTGGGTGAAGCCATCAATACCGGCAAACTGAGGGTTAAGATCAAGAATGAGAGAAATATCTTTTTCATTTTTCCTTATTTTTTCGAATTACAATCCTGAAGCCGGCGAAAGGTGCCAAGCGTTAACTTATCTGGTTACTACAAACTTGGCGGTTTTCGAGTTGATTCCTTCCGTTACCCTGATGAGGTAGGTTCCGGCTGGCAGCTCAGAAGCCTGAACAGTAAGAGCATGTTCGCCGCGGGTCAGTATACCGAAATCAATGGATTTTACAAGGGCTCCATTCAATCCGTATACCACAGCCGTTACTTTCGACGCATTTTCGAGTTTCACGTCAAAGTTAACCTGAGTGGAAACAGGGTTGGGATATACAGACAACAGAGTACTTTGGGCCGAAGGTTTCTGACCAGGACCATCGATGCCGACGTAGTTACGGTTTTCGAATACGCCGTTGCCGTGTGAAGCAATATAAATTGCGCCATAGTTGCTGACTCCCGGAATATTCTCAATCCATGGGCGATTAACGGTCTGCTGACGAATCATCATTACAGGAATGGCTCCGAGTCCGTTGTTTTCCGGCGTCCATGAAGTACCTGAACCCGGTGCTTCCGTAGTATAAATTCCAAAATCGGTTCCCAGAATGATCCGGTTTGAACTGTTCATCTCAACGATTGAGGAATAAACCGGCATAGCAGGCAGGTTTCCCTGAATGGATGTAAAATCGGGAAACTGCGCAAGAGCGTTGGTCGATCTGTAAACAAAATCGGTATTGCCATAGTTTCCGAGAGTAACGACCACATGGTTATCGTTGTTAGGATCTACGGCTATGGAAGTTACATACCTTCCCGGAAATTCCTTTACTACGGTTGATGACAGAATACATGCAGAGCTGTTGACATCGGCGCGGATTGAGTCATAGGCCAGAGCCAGGTTGGCAATACGCAGTAGTTTGCCGTCGGTGGTCCCTACGAAGAGGTAATTGGCATCTTTTGAAAAGGCCAGAGTTGATGGTACACCGGCAAAATTGGCAATGCGATCCCAGGATGGAAGCCTTGAAAAATCAAGCGCATTCCTCGACATGTATACACCATTGGTAAGACCGACAAAAAGAATGGATGAAACGGGATCCTGAACTCTTATTGTATCATTTTTATCAAGAGCTGAAGGAAGGGTGTAATGGAACGGGAAGTGATTGTTTTTACTTGTGCAGGTAACGGTTTCACCGGCATTGTAATTTCTGCCGGCTTTAAACGTAACGCTGTCGCGTGAATAGGGATTGTTGAAGTTTTCCCACAACCGGAAGGGCGAAATAAACACGTTTCCGTTGTTGTTGGTAATTTCAGAACCATAGATGAATTCATTGGCAGGTGAAACACCAAGGTCGTTCGACCTGATCAGATTACCGGCGGTGGAAGAGTAGAAAATAGCTTCGGGATTGATCATTGATACTTCTACTGTCCCGCCCACGAAAGTATTAAGAATGGTATTTGCAGTTTCTGTGGTATTACCGGTTTGATCCAGAAATACAACTCCATTGCCCTGTGTACCTCCGAGTAGTCGGCCCTTATCATCGGCAGCAACGGTATAGAACATGGATGTCCGGTAATTTTTATTAATTGATTTGCTGGAAGCAAATGCATTTTCGGTTGAGTAGATTCCCACATCGGAACCGGCGTAGATATTCTGGGGATTATCGGGATTTATGGTAAGGCAGTGGAAATACCTTCCTGCTTCGCCCAAAGTACTTTGGTGCCATTGGTAAAAACCGGTTTCAAGGACTTTGGATCCCTGCCAGACATTAACACCACCAAGATATATAACATCCGGATTATTGGGGCTTACAACGAGGGATGCGGCATAGTCGCCATAATGAACGTTATTTGCGGCATTTCCAAAGACGTTGAAAATCGGGCTGAAGCCTGGGCCTACAATTTTCCATGTCTCTCCTTTGTTTTTTGATACATAAACACCGGCAAGCTGACCGGGGTAAGTAAGGGTCTGTGTACCATCGGCAATCAGAACAGCATAAAGTGTAGAAGGCTGTGAGGGGGCAAAAGCCACTTCAATACGCAGAATTGCATTTGAAGGAAGACTGTCCTGTCCGGCCCCTGTATTGCGCAGAACGAATCCGTCGAACGCTCCATTAGCTGAAACATAGAGTTTATCGCCAACAGTAGCGGCGATTGCACCATCGGAAGCCATCTTAACATCCAGGGCAACGCCTGTGAGTTCCTGTCCGTTGGCTTTGGCGGGCTGCCAGGTTTGACCTCCGTCGGCCGAACATTTAACTCCGCTGTTGGTGGCAGCTACCACTTTATTGTTGTCACCGGCGGCAATTCTGTTTACAAACGACCAGGCAGCGTCCGGATCGTTAAACGAACCGGGATCGGTGGATGCAAGTTTTGTAAATGTATTGCCATCTGTTGATTTATAAATCCCCTGTCCGATGAAACCGCTGTACATATTCAGGCGGCTGCTGTTGAAATTTTCTCCGGTGCCGGCATAGATATCTCCGTTGGGAGCCTGGGCCAGACAGCTGATGTTGAGGATTACGCCTGAGGTCTGAATCTGACTCCAGGTAAGTCCGGCGGTTGTTGATTTCCATAAACCACCCGAAACACTACCGGCAATGATTGTTCTGCGGGTGTTGTCTTTATTGTCGATAATGATAGCCCGGGTACGGCCGGAAACATTATCGGGACCCTTGGGGGTCCAGTTCAGACCCAGAGCACCGGCAGCTCTTGTACCGGAAACCTGGTTTCTGGCTTTAATAACGTCGGCGGGGTTAAGCTGGCCTGTAGCCTGATTGTTTCGGAGTTGAGAAAGGTAAGTCCAGCTAATTTCCGGCCCTCCGGCATTATCTCCGGGTACATTTTTGCCAACGATCTGCATAAAGGTACCTGAAGTCGTCAGCAAAATGATCCCGGCCCCCAGAATCAATGCAAGAAAGCCAAAGTGTAAACTTCTATTTTTCATATTCTTGTAGTTTATGGATATTACGTTTTCAAGACAACGAAAAGAGCGGACCAATTTACGCCTTTTTTGGTGATACACAAGCTCGGGCACCGTTTTTCCATACAAAAATAGCGTAAAAATCGATTTCAGTTTTAACTCCTGCTCTCATTTTCGTCAGAAATTAACCCCTTTCGGGCAGCAAATGTAGAAGAATTTGATTACTTAAAAAACAATCCGTGCGCCTCCCGCAAAAATTCATACATTTCACAAAAAAGCCGCAAGTATACAATAGTTGAAAACAAAAAAAATCAATAGGTTTGCCAAAGGAATCCAATCGCATTTTTTTTGGTGTAACCCTTACTCTATTCATAAATCTTTCATATCATGAACCTGAAGTCATTTTCACTATTAGCGGCACTCTTTTTCCTTCTCAGTGCCGTTAATGCCCAGGACACCCTTAATCGGAAACCGGGATTCAAATTCACGGAAGTTAAGAACAACAAGGCCACTTCCGTAAAAAATCAGTACCGCTCAGGTACCTGCTGGAGTTTTGCCACCGTTTCTTTCCTCGAGTCGGAACTGATCCGCCTGGGAGAAGGGGAAGCCGATCTTTCGGAAATGTACTTCGTGAATCATGCTTACCGGCAGAAAGCGCAGCGTTACCTCAGGCTCCAAGGTTCATCAAATTTCGGTCCCGGAGGTCAGGCCCATGATGTGCTCAACATCATCCGTACACACGGCTATGTTACCGAAACGCAATATCCCGGCCTGCTGCCAGGCGAGGATAATCATGTGCATGGCGAACTGAATAACGCTCTTAAAGGATTTCTGGATGCCGTGAAAACGAATTCCGACGGAAAGCTCTCAAAAGCATGGCCGCAAGCATTTGGAAGCATCCTGGATTCGTATATGGGTCCCTTGCCTTCGGATGGCTCTGTGAAAGACGGTAAAAAAGGTTTCAATCCCGATGATTATATCGAAATTACCTCTTACTCACACCATCCGTTTTTTTCACGCATTAACCTGGAAATCCCGGACAACTGGTCGCAGGATCTCTACCTGAATGTTTCTCTCGACGATCTGATTTTAACTTTGACCTATGCCCTTGAAAACGGATTTACCGTATGCTGGGACGGGGATGTCAGCGACAAGGGATTCTCGCATGCAAAAGGGGTCGCCATACTTCCGGAGTATCGTCCGGAATCCCTGGAGGGTACCGAACGCGCCCGCTGGGAGAAGATGAGCGAACGGGAACGTACAGCCGAATTGTACAAGTTCGAAGGCCCTGCAGCCGAAAGGCAGATAACTCAGGAAATCCGGCAGGAAGAATTCGACAACCTGAAGGCTACCGACGATCATCTGATGCATATAACCGGAATAGCAACCGATCAGGAAGGCAAACGCTATTTCATCACCAAAAATTCCTGGGGCGATAAAGGGAATCCTTACCAGGGGTACCTTTATATGTCGGAACCCTACATAAGGCTTAATACCGTAGCGATTACCGTTCACAAAGACGGCATACCGGTATCCTTGCGCCGGAAAGCCGGGATCAAATAACAGCTCAGCTTATATTTATTTGATTCACGAAAAACCCTCCCACAGGCGCTTATGAGCCTGAAACCCGCACCCTTTAACAATTTTTAACACCGGAACGGCCTGCAGCGTGGGCCCGTAGTGATAATTTTGCAAAAAACTATGAGCCATGATTGAAACTGATATCAAGGAACTGAACGAACGCATCCGGAACGAAAGCGCTTTCATCGATCTGATAGAGATGGAAATGCATAAGGTGATTGTCGGGCAGAAACATATGGTTGAACGGCTGCTGATCGGATTACTGTCGAACGGCCACATTCTGCTGGAGGGAGTACCCGGTCTGGCAAAAACACTTGCCATAAAATCGCTGGCAAACATTATTGATGCCCGCTTCAGCCGAATACAGTTTACACCCGACCTTCTGCCGGCCGACCTTATCGGTACGCTGATCTATAGTCAGAAACAGGAGGAATTCCAGGTCAGAAAGGGACCCATTTTTGCCAACTTTATCCTGGCCGACGAAATCAACCGCTCACCGGCGAAAGTACAGAGCGCTCTGCTGGAAGCCATGCAGGAAAGGCAGGTAACCATCGGAGAACACTCCTATCCGCTTGCCGAACCATTCCTGGTGCTTGCTACCCAGAATCCGATCGAACAGGAAGGCACCTATCCTCTTCCCGAGGCTCAGGTGGACCGGTTTATGCTCAAGGTAATTATAGGATATCCTACCCGGGAGGAAGAAAAGCTTATTATGCGGCAAAACATGTCGGGCAATTACCCTGAAACCAGTACCATCATATCTCCCGAACAGATTCTGAAAGCCCGCAACCTGACCCGGGAGGTATATCTCGACGAGAAAATTGAAAACGAAAAGCCCTTTGATAATCATCCGAAGCCTTACTTCTACTACCACTTCAACTATGGCCGCCCAACGCTCAACGTGATAGATGACAAACGTACGTTGAAACAAGAAGATATTGACTCGGAAAAGTCAATTCTTTCACAACGACGCGATCCAG
>JALHHH010000098.1 GCA_022837485.1 Bacteroidales bacterium | reverse complement strand
GTCTTTTTGAGGTAAAGGCGGAACCAGAATGTTCAGTTTGCGCACTGCAACGAAGCCCGGTAGTTTGGGTACCACTGTGCGAAGGGTAAAATAGTCTTTTGGAATGTCGATGACTATTGTTTCTTTCTGAAAATTTACCCAGAGGTACAATGAATCAATGGGTTGCTGAGCGCGGGAGATGCCGCTGAGGGTGATAAAGAAAAGGAGTATGATTGTTTTTTTCATATCAAAGTTGGTTAAAAAATCACGCAATGACGCAAGGACGCAAGGTTATTTTGAAATTGCCTTACATTAAATGGTTCTGCCTCATTGTGAAAAATTTATTTTAAAAAAGCCATTACATATTCTTTGCGTCCTGGCGTCTTTGCGTGAGACACGCCGGAAAATCCTCTCACTCTACCACAAACCTCGCCTTACCCATCTGCTTATTACCGGCATACACTACCGCCATATACATGCCCGGCCGCCAGCGCGAAACATCCAGCCCCGGGCAACTCAGCCAATTGCCGGCCTTGTATATCGTAACACACCACCCGAATCTTGGTGTGATACTCCGTGTTTTCAAGCAAAAAGCGCACATAATCGCCGGCAGGGTTGGGTGCAGGCGTAATGGGTATTAAACTGACGCGGGCCTCATACTCCTTGCGGGTGGGTATATCCTTTACATCAACAATTACCTCGCAACTGCTTAAATCAATGGTTTTTGAAACAATAGGCTCGGGGCAGAGATAATCATACTCACGGGGTGCTGTGTATATGCTGTCGTACTCAAGGTTGGTGTTGAATTTCATCAGGATGATGTCCTGATCATAGCCGCTGCCAACTACTGCACCAGCTAATATCTTATCATCAGAAGTTACCAATATCCGGCTTTCGGCATGGGCTGTTGGATGAATAAATGATTTATGCCAGCCACCTAAGGAATCAAGTTCATGCAAGCCAAGCCAACCTGGGTAAAAATTTGAACTATCAGCATACAAAATATTAGTGAACAATCGTCCATCAGAAGTAAAGGAAGGATTTACCATAAATCCTTCTGCCCATTTTTCGCCAACCATAGGAAATTGTGGGATTGAATCATGAATTATGTTTCCTAAGCTATCCATTATTATTAAAGATGGTGAATATTCAACTGTTGAGCGATCAATCGCTCCAATATAAAAGTGCCCGCTTCCTTGCTGTGTTGACCAACCGGCATCAGAATAGGCTAGTGTATCGGTAGCTCTATATACACTTACCCACTCTTCTTGTCGGTTGCTGTCGGCAAAAATTGCCATTGCCTTTAGCCTGCAATCATTATTAACTCCACCAGTACCCGCGGGTTCATCACACCAGTAGCAAAAGCCACTGATAAAAAAGTCCTCGTCAGGGGTAACAACCAGGTCATAAGGGTCATTATAGCTTATATACGGGTTGTTGGCAGTTGTAGCATAAGGCTCAATCCACAACACTTCACCTGCTGGATTTAACCTGAATAAATGAATGCGCGGGTTATTAACTGGATAGTTATAACCCATCGTTAGCAAAATATAGCCTCCATCCTGCAATTGTTTTATTTCCACTCCCCAATCAGGATTAACCGGGGTGTTAAATACTTTGCACCATTCCAGGTTACCACAAGGGTCAAGTTTAATAACACCAATATCTCCCATATAGTCTGGACCTTGACCTGTGCATAAAATATTCCCTCCATCCGATGTTTGGCTTATTGATAAAGGAAGATTTAATTGGTCAAAACCATTGTTCAATCCTATAATTATATCATAGAGTTTGTTTCCGTTTATATCAACTTTTATCAACCACCCTCTGGTGTCTGGGAAATAATCATATGCACCAAGCAGGAAGAATCCACCATCATAGGTTTCAGATAGATTTCTAAATTCATCAAATCTGCCTGAAACACCATAATTTTTTTCCCAAGGTTGTCCAATCAGGTTGTTAAGACAAATTAGCAAAGTCAATTGTATAACAAAAAGGATTTTCATGTTTTTAAATTAAATAAAGTAAGCAGGGTTGAGATTTGTACTGCCCTGCTTACTTAAGGTGAGAAAACTACTTCGAAATCACAAATCTTGCGCTGGCAACATTTTTACTTCCCGAAATAAGAGTTATGTAATAATTGCCGGAAGTAAGATCACGAGTATCGATTATAGTCTGGTCAACACTTTTACCAAGACTCCCATTTTTCACAATCTTACCCGCTTGATCAAAAACCTCATACGAATAAGAGTTGAAGGTATCCAAAAGAGAATATTCCAAAGTAATAAAATCCTTCCCAGGATTTGGATATATTCTGATGAATTCATTGGATTTACTGAATGCTTGAGCTTTGTGTTTCTTTACCTCAGCACTTTTTGTTAAATCAGGTACAAGGTAAGACTCTTCGTATTCAAGCAGATTGTGTGCAACCATAATACTTCTGGCAGCAGAAGAAACAGCATTGGATGGGCTTTGAATAAAATCAGTAAGAGCATCTGTTGCCTCCTCCTCAATAACCGGATTTTGAATCAACCATTGCATAAAGGCCATTTGTTCTTCATGTTCTGTAACATCAATGCCAGAGAGGCTTATTTCATTTGGCAGTGAGGCCATCCTGTTGGCAGCATTCGTTGTATCGCCGGCTTCCAGCAATACCCATGCTTGTTGCAACCGTGATCTGGCACTTCCATCGGCAGCAAGCAATGCCATTATAGTATCAACCGGCACAGGTGTTGTATCAGTAAGTGAGGCTGAAAGCAAACGGTTAAACCCGTAGTTGTAAAACTGCAAATCAAGATCCCTTTTGGCTTCCATCAATTCCTTGGCAGAAAGCACAAATACCCCTTCCAGGATTTCATCTTTCATATATTCCGGCATAGGCTCTATACGCATATCCAACTCCTGTAATAGTGTTTCTGATTTGGCACTATGGGGGTTGGCAACCATAATATCGCGGAGCATAGCATTGTTAAGCAACTCTTCGCGGTTGATTGATGATTTAAGCACAGTGTCGGAAACAAATGGTGAATACTGCAAAATAGAGTTTCTTACCTCAAGCGCTTCTGAAGGTGAAGCCAGATTAACTTCAAGTACCTTATCAGTAGTTTCCCCTTCGTCAATCAGGGTACTTAAGGTTTCCGTTGTTGCTTCAGCCTCAATTTTATATAAAGCAGTTTCGCCATCTATAATTGAAGAACCTCCACCACCTGAAGAGTTTGGAGGACAACAGTTTATTGAATAACTCCATAGAGTTGGATATCTGGTAACCGTGTTTTCTGTCACCCTGCTAGGACGAACCTTGCTGTGTGAGGCTGGATTATGGTGGTAATAATTAATAAATTCACAATCGTTGTAAATACTGTAATACCCGGTAGTTGTTGTGGGGTTGGTGAAGAGATTGCCGGCGGGAGATTCGCAGTTAGCTCCATTGCTACCCTGACTAGTTGCGATACCCATACTTATGGCAGATGATGGCGTTTTCACCACATTAATATCAATTTTAACGCTGGTAAACTGATTACATTTAATTAACAAGCCAGTACTTCCATTTGTATTCCGGTTTTTATCCTGAGCGGTGATGCCATAATTGCAATTGAATATGTAGTTTTTATACACCATATTGTTTGATTCACCGCTGTTGTTGATATAAACTCCGTAGGTAATAAAGCTTGGAGGTGCAGTGGTTTCCAGGTTTGTCAACTCGTTTTCTTCAACAATATATCCAGAGCAGTTATCAAGATAAATACCAGAGATAGTGTCGGAGAAGGCCAATGGACCCATTTTATTAATCGAAAACAGGTTATTGCTTATATTGAAATTGTTAGCACTGCTTGCATATATTCCCCTTCTGTTTCTAGTAAAACTAGTGTGTTTTACACTAAAAGTCATACCCCCAATTTTTGAAAGTGCATAAATACCATATTTCAATCCTTCAAATGATGAATTTAAGAAGTTATTACAATCAGTATCCATACACTTACGGTCAACCATAAATGATGAATTATTAGAGTAGATTCCATAAGTCGGTTTGCTATTAGTAGCTGTGCCGTAGACAAAATCAGATACAAAAGTGCAACCGAGTATATTGATGCTTTTTACCTGATTTAATCTTATAAAATATTTAAGAAATGCACTTGTCATAACTTCATTGTCTTGCTCAAAAGAACAACGCTCAAACCTGCTCATACTGTATTTATCATACTTCTCAAACTGCACAGCTACCTGATTATTAATAAATTTGCTGTCGTAAGCCAAAATGATTCCCCCTCCTGTTGGTAAATAATTCGGGTCTTCTACGGTTCCACCGCCGTCGATAGGAATTGCCGGGTTAACACAATGGATGCCAATGTAGGCATTTTCAATAATTGCACCGTTAAAGAGGTGTACAAATCCCTGATCTGTATGGTTTTGTGTTTCGGAGGCAGTGCCTTGTACAGTTATTCCTTTCCAGGGATTTCCTGAACAAGCATTTGTAACTTTCCCGCCATTAACAATTAATTTGCCGCCTTTTTGCACAACAATGCTCCTGCCAGGTCCCAACTCAGCAGTTCCAAGTATAGTAAGTTGAGCCCCAGTAGTAATAATGACATCATTGGTAACAACTCTGTTATCCCAGATTTCATTATTTGAAATTATAATGGGGTCTATTTGGCCTGGATCAAAACATAAACTGGCCTTATATATTCCACGTCCAAATGTTGAAGCATAGAGTTCGTTAGTTGCGTAATCAATTTCCAGATCGCTTATGACAGTGAGGGGCATTCCATTACCAAAAGGAACCCAAGAATCAAGTGAATCATTCCGATAATAAACACCAGCATCGGTCCCTGCAAAAAGTTCATTCAGTGTTGATCCGTATCTATAAAGCAGGCAATTAACTGGCAGGGCTGGTAATCCTGATGAAATACTTTCCCAGCTAATTGTACTTGTTCCAGAACCTTTATACACCTGTTTACCGGGAATACCACGGGTCATGGAAATGTAAAACTCATGTGCATTGTAAGGATTAACAGCCAGATCGGAGATTGCCGCTTCACCTAGTGGTACACATGTAGTTGAAGGGGTTATATCAATCCATTCCGTAGTATCTGACAATCCATTCATGGTTTTAAAAAGCCTGCGGCGATCACAATTGGGAGTATTCTCATCACAATTCCAATGTGGGTTATTCCTGGCAACATATAGAACATTACTGTTTGATTTTGCCTCTCTGATTGTTTTAATGGCAATATGGGTTTGGTCATTTTTGACTAAATTACTGATTTTAACAGGATTTGTAACAAAACCATCTACGGTGCGCCAAACATCCAATCCGCCGATATATAATCTTTTGGGGTTGTTTTTACTTATTTCTAATGGTGCGTCATTTCTCCTCTTAGGGTCAGTAATTGTGAAATTATATACAACACCGTCATTTGGAAAAGTTTGTCCACCATCAACAGATCTCCTGCCATAATAATTAGTCATAAATGTAACCATATATACATTATTAGGATTGTTATGGTCAAATACAACCTCACCTGCATCTCCTATATTTTTAAGCTTTTTGGGAAATAAATTATGCAAGTATTCGTAATTGCCATCTTGTGTGCCTCCAATAACGAGTCCTGAACCATTCCCAGGTATTCCAATGCCGTAATATTGTGTTATATTCAGTCCATTTCTGGAAATGTCATTCCAATGAACAACATCAACATCCATTCCTTTTGTAATTCCACCGTCATTTCCATGAAAAACCCAACCCACAACAGATCCATCCTTCAGCCTCTGTTTGTATGTTTTTAATTCCCTGATATCAACATGATAATTAGTAATAGTAGATAATGAATCGTTTTTTATCCTAAGTGGTTCAATAAATGTATGTTGATTAAAGCCAAATCCTCCTGTAAAGAACCTGTTTGGATAGGCTTTTGACCATTCAAGTTCCATTTTGTAATAACCCAGTGTATTAAGAGCACTTGTATCTTCATAGCCTGCTGTATCAGCAGAACTGTACCACTTTACATGGTCAAAACTTCTGCCTGCATCAGTTGATAGGAAGAGTCTGTTATATCCAGCAATAGTGTCGCTAAGACCACTAGTTGCAGTTAATACCAAAATCTTTGTTGTGTCATCAGGATGCATTGCAGTAGAAGCTCTTAAAAAACGGTGTGTTGTAGTGTCTATAAGACAATTATCAATCTGTTCCCACTCTAACCCAAAATTATTACTTTTGAGAATATGAGAACCACTTACCAAAACAAAATCAGGATTTAGTGGATGTGATTCAATTTTAAAAAGTTGCTTATTCCCGGGTGAAGTAACCTTGTATACTTCTTGCCAACTAACACCACCATTGTCTGTTCGCATGATTTTTGATTCCTTATCATATTCAAAAATAACCAATGCCAATATTATGTTCGGGTTATTTTTATACTTGAGATGGTCTAATTAAACTGGACAGAAATTTGTTAACTTTAAAATTTCTGAACCATGAAAAGATCAAGAAGAACATTTAGTGCTGAGTTCAAGGCCAA
>JALHHH010000161.1 GCA_022837485.1 Bacteroidales bacterium | reverse complement strand
GATGATGGTGTTTGAACCGCCGTATACGCGACCCGTACGTACGGTGGTGTGAGAGGCGCACCGGTGGGCTTATGGCTCACCGGCCGTCTACTCGATTGTGCCCAGTATTTCACTCATAATCTGTAGTTTAATCCAACTCCAAGATTCAAATAGCTATAAGGTAAATTTCTGTCCGTATTAGTAAATTTATACATTAAAGTTCCGCCAAGTTTCACATTAATTCTTAATCTATGTCCTCCAAATCGTATAAATCCAACTGGCTCAAGCAAAATACTTTCGTCATGATAAGTCTTAAATGGTCCCGTTTCCGAAGTCCAGTCATAATAATTCTTGTCTGTTAGATTTGAATGAAGGTAACCAGCTTTTATTCCAAATCCAGTCTCAAAGTTTGAAGAATTACTTGAAATCTTTCCGAAATTTGCTTGTCCAAAATATAGTTGATAATCACCTAATAGATTTCCTGGATTCGCATCTTTGTAAGCGTTTCCGTATCCATATCCAAATCCACCATAAAGTTCAAAAATCTTGCTGTCTCCTTTATTCTTGTATAATCCAGTCGCTGCTTGAAAATAATATCTATCATCTGCTCCAATACTCCCAAATCCTTGAATTGCAATCTTATCAGTCAGTCCGTATGAAACGGTCGCATTAGCAGATGGAACTATCGAAATTCCTGCATCAATTCTCAAATCGTTTTTTTCGCTAATCAACGGAATATCAGTTGTCATAGGATGATAAACTATACAACTTGACATTATCAACGAAATCAAGAGTCCAAATATTATTAATCTATTTTTCATAGTTCGTAGGGTTTTTCTCATATTGGGCACAACGGTCTCTGGCTATGGGAAGTTTGCGACATAGCGAACCGAGAACTATCGGCAAGATAAAACTTTCTTCGTGACGACGATGTTCCGGCTACCTAAAAACCGCAAATTTCTTATAGCCATTGTTGAACTAAATCCCGCATGCGCGGGATAGCTTGATCAAAAATACCCGATTCTTTCCGTTATACAGGAATTATTCACCATAAAAATTCTTGATATGAGA
>JALHHH010000160.1 GCA_022837485.1 Bacteroidales bacterium | reverse complement strand
CTGCGGGATGAAGTGGACGAACTGCTTCGCATGGCGGAGGAAGCCGACCGGAACGAGAATCGTACGGTGATCGACGTTCCTGCGGAGCTGAAGCGCCGGGAAAAGCGCCTCGACCTCATCGAATCGGCCGTGAAGGAGATCGAACGCCGTGCGGCCGAGACGTACCGCATGGAAAAGGAAGAGTACGACGGGAAGATGGCCGTCCGGGAGAAGAAGGAAAAGACTACCGGAAAGAAGGCAAAAGGGAAGAAACCCGCCGAACCGAAACCCGGTCCTGGAGACAAGGATCAGGTGAACTTCACCGACGAGGAATCGCGTATCATGCCCGTATCCGGAGGAGGCTTCGAGCAGGCGTACAACGCTCAGGCGGTGGTGGACAACGCCAGCAGGCTGATCGTGGGAACGGACCTTGGGCATGCCCCTGTGGACAGGCAGGCCCTTCAACCGGTTCTCGAGGCCATGAAAAGAAACCCCGAAGGACTGACGACACCGGAGACCGTGCTGGCGGATGCGGGATACTGCAGCAAACAGAATGTGGAGTACTGCGTGGAACGGGGAATCGAACCGCTGATCTCCCTCGGAAGGGAGCAGCACAACATTCCGCTACTTGAAAGATGCGGTGGAGATTCGGAGCCCGTCTCCCGGACTAAGGAAGCGTCGTGTCCGACGGAGTCTGACAGCGGACAAACTGCGGACAACTCCATGGACCGCATGAAGGCCAGGCTGAAGACGGCCGGCGGAAGAGCGGAGTACGGAAAACGCAAGGGCGTGGTCGAGCCGGTGTTCGGGATCATAAAAGAGGTGTTGAATTTCAGGAGGTTTCTCCTTCGTGGTCTGAAGAAAGCGAAGGGGGAATGGACATTGGCGTGCATGGCGTACAACGTGAAGAGAATGCACATAATTCGGACATCGTAAAAGGGAAAATGCCCCGGAGGTGAAACTTCACCCCCCGGAGCGTTGAAAATGACGCTTTCGTATCCGGAAGTTATGAAAACCGGAGCCGATGGTGCTCATGATACGGAGTTTTGGAGGCCAGTCCGACAGGCTCCTAG
>JALHHH010000159.1 GCA_022837485.1 Bacteroidales bacterium | reverse complement strand
GGTCTACTGCTTGATCCTTTCAGTCTGCCTTTTTTATAACTGTTGACATAGTAGAAGCCCATCGTCCAAGAGCAAGGACCCGTCCCCAAAAAGAGCAGTTCTTCGTTCCGACGCTACGCGTCCAGGTTCTTGGTTCTTCGGGACCAGATCCCGAAACAAGTTCGGGATGATGACCCTTAACAGAGGTTCCAAACAGGAGCCCTGAACAGAGACCCCAAACAGGAGTATTTTGGGGCAGGCTTCAGGGCAGGCTCATTGGTATGACAACTAACGGTTATTGTGAAAAGTCCAGATTCTGTCATTCCGACAAAGCTACTGGTCGGAATTTTTATACTATTGCTTCTTTGCTCTAACCAAGAACGAAGAACTGATCTTCGCTCTGGAACGAAGAACAGGTTTTCTATTCGGAGAACGGAGAACCATTTAACGGCCAACCAGTTCCTTTGCTCTTTCCTACCACCAACCCGCTAACCCCAACCACGTTCCCAAAAGCCCAGATCCCGAAACAAGTTCAGACAGCGAATGGTTATTCCGAAAAGGCTGGATTCTGTCATTCCGACAAAGCTACTGGTCGGAATCTTGATGCTCTTGCTTCATTGCTCTAACCAAGAACGAAGAACAGATCCTCGCTCTGGAACGAAGAACATGCTCTTTTCGTAGAACGGCAAACCTTTGACGGTCAACTGCCTTTTGGTGCAACTTACAACTCACTTCTTGGAACTTGCAACTGTTCTTTTCGGAGAACGGAGAACCGCTCAACGGTCAACCAGTATCTTTTGCTCTTACGGACCCCTAACCTCCTACCCCCGACCTCGGTTTTCATCGGCTACTTCCTTCCATCTTCTGCAGGCATGGAAGTGACCCTCTTTTATCTCCTGAAGCTGAGGTTCTTCATTCTCCCAGCATTCTTCTTTTGCATAAGGACATCTGGGATGGAATCTGCAGCCCTTTGGAATATTGGCGGCAGAGGGAATCTCTCCCTTTATCGGTACTATCTTTGGTTTGTTTACCTTTCCCGCTACCGGTTCGCATACGGCAGCGATTAGAGCCCTTGTGTATGGATGAACGGGA
>JALHHH010000158.1 GCA_022837485.1 Bacteroidales bacterium | reverse complement strand
TTCCTATAAAATAGAAGTGATGACCAGTTATGGTGGTTCGCCATTGCAGCCCATTGATCTGAATCCTGAAATTGCCTCCTCAGCAGTCTACAGCGGACATATTTCGGGAGGCATAAGCTCATGCTCTTCGGTAGCCAGCGGAAGCCTTTATTATTATGGTTCATGTGATAACAAAATCACAAAATGGCAATACAGGCCCCTGGTTGATCTTACCACTAATCCTATAACATGGGGTAGTTGGGAAGATATTCAAAACTCATCAGACCAGTTAAATCTGAGCCAGAGTTACTTCAATGCATCCGGAGTGGATGTGCTTCAGTTCAGAGCCCTTGCAACAGCAGCTTCATGCTGTGGCGTGCCCATTGGAATCAGCGGTTCAAACAATGTGTATGAATCGGATTACGCAATGATCGCCGAAGTAACGAATCCAATAATTCAGACTACAGACATTGCGAGTTATACAATTTCATCTCCTGCTTTTGGAGTTGGAACTAATGTGAATGTATTTTCTATTGTACCCGTTAATTCGGTGGTTTATTACATCAATTATGGAACTCCTGAACAACTGGAGATTACGTCGGGTTATGACTTTGGGTTTGGCACCACGACCACAGTGACCGTTGTCGCTGCAAATTTCTGTGCAAGTTCAACAGAAACTTTCACTGTTGCAACAGGTCTGGCACCACAGATTGTTTGTCCTGCTTCTATTACCCAAAATACTGATCCCGGCGTTTGCAATGCTATGGTAAACTATGCATTAACATACGTTGCAGATCCCGGCCAGACACTCGTAGCAGGTCAGTACAACGGGTTGCCTGAGCCTGCGATGTATTACTCGCTCGATAACACAAACTGGACATCCGGAACCGGTAGCGGATTAACTTACCCCAAAGGTTCAACAACCGTTTACCTTAAGGCCGAAAATGCTGCTGGTGAAGCTACTTGTAGTTTTGTGGTTATGGTGGAGGATAAGGAGGCCCCGACGTTTACCCGTCCTGAAGACATCACCATTTACCGTGATGCTACCTGTGGATACGATGCAAGTGTAACGGCAACGGGCGATGTAACTGATGAAGCA
>JALHHH010000097.1 GCA_022837485.1 Bacteroidales bacterium | reverse complement strand
AGCGGGCTTCGTCAGGTGGAATTGTGGGATAGTTTATCCAAAGTCCTGATTACAAATTGTATACAGATGTTTTAGAAATTAGAAATTAAATCCGCAATCTACCCCTCCAGCTCAAGCGCGGCCGGGCAGTGGTCGGAGTGCACGGCTTTTGGGTCTATCCAGGCATGTAAAAGCTTATTGCGCAGATTGCCGGAAGAAAGAATATAATCGATGCGCCAGCCCAGGTTTCGGGCACGGGATCCGGCACGGTAGCTCCACCAGGTATAATGGTGGGGATGTTTGTTGAATACCCGGAACGTATCCGTAAAGCCGCTGTTCAGAAACTCCTCCATCCATTCCCTTTCCTCGGGCAGGAATCCGGAGCTGTTGGCATTACGTACCGGATCGTGGATGTCGATGGGCCGGTGGCAGATGTTGTAATCGCCCGCCAGCAGAAGATTCGGTCTTTCGTTTTTCAGGTAGTGGGCATAATCGAAGAAATCTTCCAGCCATTCCATCTTAAACTGCTGGCGTTCGTCTCCGGTGGTTCCCGAAGGGTGATAGGCACTTACGACCGTAAGTCCGTTGAAGTCGGCCCGTATCAGCCGCCCTTCGGCATCGTAGCGGTCGATGCCCATCCCGCGATACACGGCATCGGGCTTTTGCAGGCTCAGAATTCCCACCCCGCTGTAGCCTTTCTTTTCGGCCGGAAACCAGTTGCAGTGGTAACCCAGGGCATCAAACTCCTCCACGGGAATCTGGTCTTCCTGTGCCTTTATCTCCTGCAGGCATAAAACATCGGGCTTCTCACGCATCATCCAGGTGATTAATCCCTTGGTAAGCGCAGAGCGGATTCCATTAACGTTGTAGGTAAATATTTTCATTGTACAGAAATCGGTGTTCCCGATTCATACCAGCCGGTATTGAACAGGAGGTTTACATAAGTTCGGTTACAAGCCACACCCCGGCAACTATGCTGACGGCAGCAAGTGCGAAGAGAAACCTTCGCAAACGGCGCGAGCGGACTTCCGTCAGTTTCGACGTCCATCCCTTTAGCTGGCCGGCAAGGAGGTAATGTACCAGCAGCGAACCGGCATATCCGATAAACGTACCGGCCAGTACATCCCCGGCGAAGTGAACGCCAACGTAAATACGGGTATAGGATACGATCATCACGGCAAGGGCCAGCAATGCCTGGACAAGTCTTCCCGGCCTCAGCGAAACCACGAGAATGGTAATGGCTGCTGCTGCCACGATGCTGTGGCCAGAAGGAAACGAATTGTGATACATCTTATATCCGGCAACGGTATGCACTTCCGTAATACCCTCCAGGGCACGAAGGGGACGATCCCACTCGTCGAAGACGGTGTTTTTAAGAATCTGCCCAAACAGTCCGGTAATCAGCACGGCCGCAATAACGAGAAGCACCAGGTCGGGCCTTCGCCTGGCAAGAAAAAGAGCAATGAACGACGTGAGTATCAGCGCATCGCCCATATGGGTAAGCAGAAACATCGGATAATCGAGCCATGGCTGGTGAAGGCTGTTCAGAGCGATAAAGCTGTTGTAATAGCCCAATCTTATCAGCAATGCGGCAAGGGCTGCCCAGTAAACTGCAAGCAGTGCAGTAAAAAGGGGATGGCGGAATCTCAGTGTTTCTGGCATTAAATGAAGATTAAGCACAATAAACTGCTAAACACCGGGAATCCCGGCTGATTTTATCTAATCCTGTGAATATTCTTTCACAAGCTTCCGGTATGCCGAAAAAACGTTCGCCCTTGACACAAAACCCACGTACTTGCCCCTGTCGAGCACCGGCAGGTTGTAGTGCGGACTTTCGTGAAACTTGGCGGCAACATCCTCCATGGTTTCATCGATGCTCACCAGGGGTTCGGGCATAAACATCAGGTTGCGCACAAACGTGGTATCGTAAAGCTCGTGGTTGAACATGATGTTACGTATTTCATTAATAAACACCACACCCAGGAAGTTGTTCTCCGAATCCACCACCGGAAACACGTTCCGTTCGGAAGCGGCGATCACCTTCACCAGTTCTCCAAGGCTGGCATCGGGACTCACGGGAAGGAAGTTGGTTTCGATCAGTTTGCCGATGCTGAGACGGGAAAGCACTGCCTTATCCTTGTCGTGCGTGATCAGATCGCCTCTTGCTGCCAGCCGCTTGGTATAGATGCTGTGCGATTCGTAGAGGTTGATGGTAAGGTAGGAAATGGTGGAAGTGATGATGAGCGGGATAAAAAACGAATAGCCTCCGGTAATTTCGGCAATGAGGAAGATGGCGGTTAGAGGTGCATGCATCACGGCAGCCATCACCCCGGCCATCCCCGCAAGGGCAAAATTACTCTCCGGCAGATGTCCGAAACCTAAATGATTAATGAAGCGGGCCGTAAAGAATCCCGTAACCCCGCCCATGAACAAGGAAGGAGCAAACACTCCTCCCACGCCTCCTCCGGCAGTGGTGGAAGCCATCGCAATAACCTTAAAGAACATTACCAGCAGCAAAAAACCCATAAACAGCCAGTGGTTTTCGCGGAAAGGATAGAAAAAGGAGTTGTTCACAATCGCATCGCCACGGCCGTTCAGAATATCCGTAAGGATCTCATACCCTTCCCCGTAAAGGGGGGGCAAAAGAAAGATCAGCAGACTGACGCCAATGCCGCCAACCAGCATGCGGCTGAGCGGACGCTTCAGAGATTCGATTTTCCCTTCCACAAACATATTGGCACGGGTAAAGTAAAGGGATACCAGTCCGGTTACCATTCCCAGAAGTATATAAAAAGGGATATTGCCCAGGTTGAACGGATCGGATACGGTAAAAGAGAAAAGTACCGCGTTGCCCATCAGGAAAGCCGAAAGGGTGGCTCCGGTAACGGCCGATATCAGCAATGGAATCAGCGATGCCATGGTAAGATCGAGCATCAGCACCTCGAGGGCGAAGACTACGGCAGCGATAGGAGCTTTAAAGATTCCTGCAATGGCTCCCGCAGCCCCGCACCCGATCATCAAAGTGATGGTGCGGTAATCCATGCGCATGATGCGCGCAAGATTGGAACCTATGGATGCACCCGTAAGCACAATGGGAGCCTCCAGTCCTACCGAACCACCGAACCCTACGGTGAGCGTGCTCGCCACCATGGATGAATAGCTGTTGTGCGGCTTCAGATGACTGTTGTTCCGCGAAATGGCATATAAAATCAGGCTGACGCCGTGAGAAATATTATCTTTTATGAAATACCGGACAAAAAACACGGTAAGGGCAATGCCAAACAGGGGATACGCAAGGTACAGCAGGTTTCCGCTTTCGGCATCAAACCCCCGGGTAAGAAGCTCATGGGTATAATGCACGGTATTCTTGAGCACCACGGCCGCAAGCCCGCTCACCAGTCCGATAACCAGACTGAGAATCAGTACGAAGTTGCGGTGGCTGATGTGCTTTACGCGCCATTTGTGCAGCCATATGGTGGGGTTACCGGTACTCATATCCGGCAAATATATGGAATTTTGTATCAAATCAGAGGCCCGGATCCGGAAGTCGAAAACCGGATTTATATTTAAAGACGGGCAGGCATTCCGATGCTGCCGAAGCGGATACCGGAGGTACGATAAAGAAAACAGGACTCCTTTCCGGCTGCATACTGAAATTCGCAGCACGAGGGTTTTTCTGCACCGTTTTTAAACAAACCGGTGCGGCCGTTAAGGTAATCCCGGTTTATTGCCGGTCACGTTCGGGCAAACAACTTTCGCACAGGCTTTCGCGGAAAACTGCTAACTTTGCAGGCCTTAATCTTAAGCCACTAAACCGAATACATGGATTTCAGGCTGACGCATACCGATCCGGGAAGCAACGCACGGGCGGGAGTTATCACTACGGCGCACGGCGACATCGCCACACCGGTGTTTATGCCCGTTGGCACTGCCGGCACGGTAAAAGCAGTACACATCCGCGACGTCGATACCGACGTAAAAGCCCGTATCATTCTCGGCAACACCTACCATCTTTATCTCAGACCCGGCACCGATGTATTGCGCGAAGCCGGCGGACTCCACAAATTCAACGGCTGGACGAAACCCATACTTACCGACAGCGGCGGATACCAGGTGTATTCGCTTACCGATCGACGCAAGATGCAGGAAGAGGGAGTAACCTTTCAGTCGCACATCGACGGCTCAAGGCACCTTTTCAGTCCCGAGCGGGTGATGGACATACAGAGGGAGATCGGGGCCGATATAATAATGGCCTTTGACGAATGTACCCCCTACCCCTGCGACTACGACTACGCAAAACGCTCGATGGAACTGACGCACCGCTGGCTCGACCGCTGTATCCTTCGTTTCGGCGAAACACAGGGGCTATACGGTTACGAACAGGCTCTGTTTCCCATCGTTCAGGGCAGCACCTACCGCGATCTGCGCATACAATCGGCCGAAAAAATCGCATCCTGTAACGGGGAAGGCAACGCCATTGGCGGACTTGCAGTCGGGGAGCCGGCCGAAACCATGTATGAACTCACCGAACTTGTCTGCGGTGTATTGCCCAAAGACAAACCCAGGTATCTGATGGGCGTGGGCACTCCGGTAAACATCCTGGAGAGCATTGCGCGCGGCGTGGATATGTTCGACTGCGTGATGCCGACCCGCAACGGCCGCAACGGAATGATCTTCACCAGCGAAGGGATCATAAACCTGAAAAATCTGAAGTGGAGGGCCGACTTCTCTCCCCTGGATCCGAACGGCCGCTCATTTGTGGATTCGGCATACAGCAGGGCTTACCTCCGGCATCTGTTTACGGCCGGCGAAATGCTGGGACCTATGATTGCGAGTCAGCACAACATCGCCTTTTACCTCTGGCTGGTGGACGAAGCGCGAAAAAAAATTGAAGAAGGGACGTTTGCATCCTGGAAAGAGACAATGGTTAAGAAGCTGGCGCAGCGATTATAATAACAACACAGAAAATCCGTTAAAGCGGGGCAGGGCAACCTCTTATGAAAAAACTCGACCTTTATATCATCCGCAAATTTCTGGGAACCTTCTTCTATGCCATAGCCCTGCTGGCTGTTATTATCATCATTTTCGATATCTCTGAAAAGATCGACGAATTTCTGGAGCGTAAGCCTCCGCTGCAAGCGATTATCTTTCAGTACTATGCCAATTTTATTCCGTATTTTATCAACCTCTTCAGCGCCCTTTTCACCTTTATTTCGGTTATCTTCTTCACTTCCCGTCTGGCCGCCAACACCGAAATTATCGCGATACTCAACAGCGGGGTAAGTTTCAGGCGGCTGTTGCGGCCGTATCTGGTTGCATCGCTATTCCTGGCGCTGATGTCGTTTGCGCTTACAAACTTCGTAATTCCGGAAACGAGCAAGAATATGCAGGAATTTCAGCGGCACTATCTGAAAAGTCAGCGCAAGGCCTCTGCCAGCAACATCCACATGCAGATCAGTCCGGGCGTATTTGCTTATGTTGAGAGCTTCGATATGCGTGAAAAGAAGGGCATCCGCTTTACGCTCGAGGGCTACGACACAAGCGGAATGGCTTTCAAACTCAGCGGGGATCATCTGAGATGGGATTCCATCACCGGTATGTGGACAATCGAAAACTGGGTAAAGCGTCGGATCAGGGAAAAAGGGGAAATAATAACGCGCGGAGCGAAGGCCGACACCCTGCTGAACCTGCGTCCGGAAGACTTTGCGGTTGACGTCGACGATGCCATATACATGAATTACAGGGAACTGCGGGAGTTTATCGATGCCGAGAAGCTCCGGGGTTCGGGCAATCTGATGAAATTCCAGATTGAAAAGCACAAGCGCATCGCGTTTCCCTTTGCCACCATCGTGCTCACCCTGATCGGCGTGGCATTGTCGAGCCGCAAAGTAAGGGGCGGCATAGGCCTGAACCTTGGCATAGGAATAACTATCTGTTTCGCCTTTATTATGTTTATGCAGGTAACAACGGTATTTGCCACATTTGGCAACCTCCCGCCGGTAATCGCCGTATGGATCCCGAACGTCATCTTTGGCCTTCTCGGGATTTATCTTCTGCGTGTAGCTCCGAAGTAAGAATTGCATTCATTTACGAACCGGGATCCCGGAAATGCTGAATCATAAGCCAAGGCTGAGGCGATAAGAAAATCCATTCAGAATACAGCATCCCATATTTCACACTAATCACCATTTAAATATTCGGATGAAATCCTGCGTGAACGGGAATTTGATTATG
>JALHHH010000020.1 GCA_022837485.1 Bacteroidales bacterium | reverse complement strand
TTTGAAAAAGCCCCGCTCAAAGAAGTAAAGTTTTTCTGGATTACCATTACGTTGCCAAATCAGAGTACCTCACAGGATTTGCAGTCTTAATTCTTACTTTCTACTTCCTACTTCTTACTTCTTACCTCAGCCTCAACCTTAACCTCCGCCTCCACCTCAACCTCATCTAAAATCCGGATCCATCTCCGGCATTCTCAATCCCGCCACTTCATTCGCCATCAGCATAAATACATTCCAGCATAAGCCCCTTGTGGATGGCCACCAGCTATCGGTAGTTGCATATTTTGTTGGAATAAATTCCTTACTGAAAGGCCACCCGGGATGCAGATATACTTCCGCCCATACTCTGTTTTCCATTCTTTTAATGGCAGGTTCCCAGCCGTGTTTCAGTCCGGTAACATAAGCACAATACTCTGCCCTGAACCAGCTGCCACCGTTGTAATAATATCCGTCGCTCGTGCCGTCGCTGTAGTTTTCTTCACCAAACTTGCCGAAAGGCTGGTAATCCCGCGAAAGGTATGCGAATCCTTTCTTATCCCTGGTTTTCCTGACAAGAATAGGGGCCGTGGTTCCGTATTCGGGATGCGGCGACTGCGGTACTTTGTTCAGCACCGGCATCTGCTCCAGGTGGTTCTGAACCATTTCATCCGTAAGTATGGGCCTGTTGAAAAGCCAGAGTGAGAAAAACTCGGGTTCAAGATCCGTCAGGGAAATTATATCCGGAAATTCACAGTCAAACATCAGGTGCCTGCGCTCCGGATCGTAAAAGTTCCGGTACTCCTCTTCGGCTTTGCGGATATGTTCATCCGGTATATCAAATCCCAGCTCCTGAATCGTTCTCAGGGCAATGGCCAGCATTCCCTGATTAACGGCTAGCCGGTCGGTTTTCGGCTCAAAATCAATGATATCGATCTGACTCATGGGGAACCTGGCGAAACATTTCCCGTCCCGGTCGGCATCAAATTCATTCAAAACATAATCAACCGCTTTTTGAATTTTTTCGTGTGGAAGCTCAGCCCCGAACCTTCGCTTATTCAGCATGGCCCAGATAAGCCAGTGAATGGTGGCTTCGTTGTCCTTTGATTCCACCGAACCCATCAGCGGAGTAATAATAGTTCCAATGCCTCCCGCAGGCGTCTGTGTTTTTCCCCACTGCTCCCAAATGGCAAGGTTCAACTCCCGGTTATAGGTCGATACAACCGAAAAGAAAGCATCGCGGTTGTACATATCAGGAGCGTAATTCATATTGGGAACGTTGAAGGGTGTAAAGTCGCGGGTATCGGTGATCCAGGTGAGCATATTGAAGTTGGCGTACAACATTCTCTCCAACTGTGAACCGTGAAAACCTTTTGCTTCGGCAAGACGCGTTTGTGCAGAGATCATAAATTGCTGGTGCGATTCCCGGGGTTCCACAAAAACATAGGTGATTTTCACAACCTTTTCGCCCATAGGCAGCAAATTGTACGCCTCCTTCTGTGGCAGATGCTCTGTGAATTGAAGATCCTTTATCTGAAGTTCGCATTCCCTGCCCGATTGAGAGCCGATAAACATGGAAACGCTGTCGTTTTCAATATAGGGCACCAGAATGCTTCCTTTAAACTGAGTCCATTCCTCCTCCTTGGCCGGAAAGTTATCGATGTACTTCACCCCGTATTCCAGTTCGGTAGTTTTCCGGCCGTTTTTCATCCGGAAAAGTTTTATCGCCACGCCTGTATTGCCTTTGCAGAGAAAGGAAATAGTATACAATTTCTGATCCTCAAAGGGTGTGATAAACTCCACTCCTGCCCTGCCGCCCGGATGGCCGGTAATGGAGAGCAGTCCGTCTTTCCACTGTACTTCTGCGTTGCCTTCTTTACGATATTTGTCCGTTACCGGCAGCATTGTTTCCGTCCCGGCATCAAGGTTGAGCATTTCGCCGAATGTTTGCCGGATAAAATGAATATTCTCCACCTGTTCCGCCGGAGTAGCAACGGCAAACAGATTGACATCCGGTAAACGCCGCATGCCGACAAATCCCCCGCCTCTTCCGCTGAAACGGCGACGGGTGTTGCGGGTAAACTGATTTTTATAACCGGCATCGGTCAGAAATCCGACAACATCGTTTCCCGGGGTTATAAAACCGGCAGCGGGATAGATTTCATGCACAAACCCTCCGGGGAAATTATCGTATTCGAAACTGACATAACGTTGCGGTTTTTCGGCAGGTCTGGATGTTTGCTGCAAAATACAATACATGCCCGGCATGGAAGGCTGAAACAGTTCCACGGTCTTTTTCACGATGCCGGGATTAACTACCTCATAGGTAACCTTCACCGAAAGGTTGGCATCAAATTCAGGAATGTAGGAATCTCTTTTTAATGTGATACGGTTTTCATTTCCTTCCCACAGCTTTCCTTTCCAGCCAGGTAAATCTGCGGTAGTGCTCAGGTCAAGGTTGAACAACTGAAGGGAAAATTCTTCGGTGTTGGTTAACAGTAATTGTCCCCTATGATCAACACCCACAGTAAACCCATCCTTCTCATTTCCCAATACTTTCAGCAAAAGCGGTTGGGCAGAAAGTGTAAATGTAACAAGCACAAATACCACAAATAATAAAGAAAAGCGAAAGATAGTGTATGGGTTTTTCATTTTTTTCAGTATTCGGAAACTTAAAAAATTAAGCAGGTCTCTATCGAAAATTGTGATCCGATTTACCCCAAAAACATGGTTGTGTTAATCGCGATTATTTTATCATTAAAAACCTTTGTGTCGCGGTCATTGGATAGCAAAAATGCTTTTTTCAGTGGTTTGTTAAGCAGTTCTTCCAGCCCCATCAGATTTCTGGCGTCATGAGCAGTAATGCGATCCGCTTTTTTAATTTCAAATGCAAGGTAGTAATCCGGCATTTCAATCAGAAGATCAACCTCTTTCCCATCGTACGTTCGTAAATGATATGTTTGCACCTGAGCGCTGATTGTAGCAATTTGCTTATGAATTTCTGCGATTACCAGACTTTCAAACTCACCTCCTGTAATGCCGCCCTTTTTTTGAAGCACAGCCTGCACAACTCCATTATCCATATAATGGATCTTGGGCATTTTAGTCAATCTTTTACCCGGGTTTTTTGACCAGGCTGGCAAAACAATTGCCTGATAGCTTAATTCAAAATACCGCAGGTAGCGTTGAATGGTTTTTGAAGTTAGTCCCAATTGATTGGCTATCGCCGCGGCGTTTACCAGACTGGCTGTGTTTTCAGCAAGATAGCGTTGTAATTTTACAAAAGGTTCCAAATCGCGGAATGATGCCAAATCGCGGATATCACGCTCAAGATAGGTGCGAACATAGTTTTGAAGCCAAACATGTTTTTCTTCTGTCCCCATTTCCTCATCCGAAACAGCCGGGTAGGCCCCAAATTCAAGATAGTGTTCCCACGCTATCTGCTTTTCTGCCATTTTTTTATCCAATAGAAATGAGGGCAGAAATTCTCCTTCCTGTGTATTCATCAATATCTTCTGGAAAATGGAATCCTCTACCGGATCATTCCATGATTTTGTGCGTAATTCAGGCAAAGTCAGCGGGACAAACTCAATGATGATACATCTGCCAGCGAGACTTTCTTTTACTTTTTCAAGCAATAATAACTGGCTTGACCTCAGAAGGAAGTATTTAGGTGTCTCCCATTGGTCATAAACCGACTTTATACTTTCAATCAGGCCCGGCTCCTTTTGAACTTCATCAAGTATAGCTTTTGGGTAAAGTGCATTCCACTGGGAAGCGGCAAGCTGTGAATATCTTTCACGCATGATCGGGTCATCCACTGAAATATATTCATAATCGGGAAATAAATGTCTTATCAATGTGGTTTTGCCGGTCTGCCGCGCTCCGGTTAAAATGATGATTCGTCCTGTTTTCCATGCGTGACGTTGAACAATTAAATCCGCAATTTTTCTGTTTTTCATTTCCCGGATATTTTGAGCTCCTTTTTTTACAAAGATACATCATTGTCTGAAAAATCGACCCTCTATTCCATTTTTTACGCCAATATCTGGAATGCCATTCCATATATTACGCTAATCGGGACAATAGTATTCAAAAATATTGTACATGTAATGTGAAAATATAATTATCTTTCTCAAAATAAGCATGATTAAGGTAATAAAATCAAAACATTATTTAGAACCATTTCAAATTAGCCTGTATTAATTATTCTCTATTGACTTCAGATTTATTGATGACGTATATTGGGGTTGTAAAATAACATATAAAAACGAAGATATAATGAGAGCCATTTTTAACGTCAAATCTTACCATCATAATATGATTTCAGGATATTCTATTAGATATCCACCTAAAAAGGTTTGATATTATTTTAATGCACATGTGGGAGTTAGCCGGTATAATAAACTCAATCACAAACATTATGTACTGTCAAAAGTATATAAAAAACACTTGGACAAATGAAAACAAAAACAAAATGGATAATTTTATTAATGATCTTTTTTCTTGGAACTGAATTTACTAATGCACAGACGAATTTTGTGCTTGGAGGTCATAATTTTCTAAAGCTAAATGGGACATTAAATGAATTAATTGATGGTGAATCAATAATTGTTGACACTTTGGATGTAATAATTAAATTTAAGTCGTCAAAAGAAACAGTTGGAAGTGATAAGCTGATAAGCCAATATGGCTTTACAAAGAAATATGTCTATCCCAATAATAGGTATAAATTTCATCTTCCTGAATCATCAAGTTTCCTAGATTCATATAACACTCTACTATCAATGGCAGAAATTGATTTTGTAAAATTAGGACATTTTAGGGAGGTTTCCTATCTCTCAGATTTTATTATTCCTGATGATGAACATCACATTTTGCCATTGTATTGGGAATTGGAAAAAACCAGTATTTCATATTGGGAAAATACATGGGGTGATCCGCAACAATATGCTTGGTCATACTCAGTTGGGAATCCTAACATTATTGTTGCAATATTAGATGATGGATTAACATGGGCTGATGCTGATTTTACTCCTGACAACCAGCTAGGTTATGATTATTACAGTGACGATTACACTACAGAACCTGTTCTTGGACATGTTTCTCATGGTACAACTATGGCTTCAATTATAGCCGGTAAAACTGCTAATCAACATGGATTATGTGGTATTGCTGGTGGTTATGGACCAAGTAATGCACCGGTAACACTAATGATCCAGAGAGTTGCAAGTAAAAATGGCCTTGGCCAATATCTCTTAAAGACAATTGAAGTGCCACAAGCCATTTACGATGCAGTAGAAAAAGGCGCAAGAATTATCAATATGTCCTGGGGAGGGCAGGATTGGTTTGACGATGACATTAACGATGCGTTGGATCACGCCGTTTCTCATGATGTTATATTAATTGCAGCAGCTGGCAATGAAGGAGAAAGTTCTGTTTCCTGGCCTGCAAGTAAAGAGGAGGTCATAGCAGTTTCAGCTACTACAATTAATGACACAAGAGCTACATGGAATCCTCATTCTGGTTCAAATACTGGGATCGATACTGAAATTGCATTTCCTGGAATGAGTGTTGAAGTAACAAAACTTCCCCTAAGTACAATAACTGGCCCTGGGACCGGCACGTCTATTTCGAGTGCAATGGCTTCCGGTGTTGCTGCTTTAATGTTATCTGTTAATCCATGCCTTACTGCTGCTGAAGTACGTTCGATTTTAAGAGAAAGTTGCGAGCAGGTTGGACCATATGATTATAACAATGCAGATCCTGATAATCCAGGGCATTCAAATGAATTAGGGTATGGTAGAGTTAATGCTTTTACAGCAGTACGAATGGCTTTTTCTCACGATGATATTTTAATAACCGAGAACGAGGTTGTAAACTGGAATCAAAACCAAACGCTTACTGGTACGGTTACTATAAAAAGCAATGGTATTCTAAATATCGAAAATTGTGAAATTACTGCTCATCCTAATTCGAAAATCATTGTTGAACGCGGTGCTAAGCTGACTGTCAACAATGCTGTTTTAAAAAATTATTGTAATGCTCCCTGGCAAGGTATCGAAGTTCACGGAAATTCTTCAGCCAACCAATGGCCTGATGCCAACGGGAATTACCAACAAGGACGTGTTGTTCTAACTGATGCTGTTATAGAAAACGCTGTCCGAGCCCTTGACCTTTGGAATCCAGGTCATTACAGCCAAACAGGCGGTATTGTTCATGCTACCGGTACTACCTTTAGAAACAATGCCGAATCAGTTCATGCCCTGCTTTACCGAAATTCTCATCCTATAAATGAAAGGGAGATGGATTATAATTCATCTTTTAGTGATTGTAACTTCGAGATTACAGCGGATTACAATGGTACACATACTTTCTACAAACATGTGGATTTAAACCAGGTGAATGGTATTAAATTTAAAGGATGTGACTTTAGCTTATCTTCCGCTGCAAGCAATATTGCAAAATTTAATCAGGCCATTGCAGCCTACAGTGCCGGATTCAAGGTTGAAGCAATATGCATCAATCCCGGAATAGACACTTGTGATTACAATAGGAGCACTTTTACCGGCTTTTATTCTGCAATTTATGCAGGAAATGGCTCAAATCTGTCTTATACTTTCTCAGTTAACAGAGCAGATTTTACTAATAATTCAATCGGCATTGAGGTGAATAATGTTAAAAACCATTCCATTTTATTATGCAACTTCAAATTAGGGCCGAATACTGGTGATGCAGGCACCTGTAGTACATCAGGTGCTCCTTCATTTGGGATTGATATGGTGGAGAGCAATAGCTACATCATTGAAGAGAATAACTTCAGTAAAAATGAAGGTGCGCCTCAGGGGCTTTACGTTGGGATAAGGTGTAAAGACAGCAAAACATTGCTAGATGTTATTTACAGGAATAGTTTTAACGGTCTGAGCTATGGCAATTATGCTGAGGGTTTGAACCGAAGTGATCCTACAATTGACAATAATGGTCTTCAGTTTATGTGTAATTTCAACCAGAATAATGCCATTGATTTTATTGTTGCTAAAAAGGACGAATTTGATAGACCAATGATCCATACTTTTCAGGGATCCCTTGACCTTGAAGCTAAGAATACCTTTTCTGCTAATCCACTTCAGTATGGGCATTTCAGGAATAATGGCAGGCAGGTAATCAATTATTTCTACAACACAAATCCACCGCAGCATTACACACCTGTTTATATGGTTCCGGTTTATGTTACTACTGTTAACCAATGTCCTTCGAATTACGGAGGTAGTAACCCCAAAACCATAGTATTGAACGAAAGTCAGAAACTGCAGAAGGAGTTGGACTTTGCAAATAATTTGTCAGATTATAATAGTGTGAAGTTTCTGTTTGATAATTTGAAGGATGGGGGTGATACTGAAGGGTTAAAGCTGGAAGTTTCAAGTTCCTGGCCACAGGATATGTGGGAACTTAGGGCAAAACTACTTGGTGATTCACCGCATTTGTCAGAAGAAGTGTTAAAATTAGCTGCTGATAAAACCGATGTCTTGCCCGAGTCCGTATTATTTGAAATCCTTTCTGCCAATCCCGATGAATTGCGAAAAGAAACACTTATAGAATATCTCGAAAACAAGGAGCAACCACTGCCAGAATACATGATATCCATTCTGAAGCAACTGGCTGGTGGAATTACCTACAAAACCGTTCTTAAACAGGATATGGCAAAGTATGAAGCTGAAAAAGTAAAAGCTGCCAACGACCTTATCCGGTCAAGTCTCAATGATTCCTATTTGGATCTGGATTACCTGCGTAACTGGTATGATAATCTGAACAATCTGAATGCTGATTATGAAATTGTTGCTTCTTACCTAACCGAAAAGAACTACAGTGCTGCATCTGCCATGCTGGACGTTATACCCGCCGTTCGCAATCTGACAGGCAATGAACTCGATGAATTCAACGAATACAAGGGTCTTATTTTATGGCAAATTCAATTGATTCAGCAGGGGGAAAATATTTTCTCCATTGACGATTCTTCTTTTGAAATGCTTTTAGAAACAGCCGAAAACGGTGCAAGTCGAGCTTCAATGATGGGCAGGGCATTGCTTGAGTACGGACATGGTTACCATTTCGAAAAATGTTTGTCCGGATCAGAAGGGGCATCGCTTAAAACCAGCTATGTGGATAAAGCTATTAATGAGAATGGTATTTCAATAAAAGCCAATCCCAACCCGGCAAGTTCATGGGTTGGCTTTGAATACGAACTTCCTTTTAATGTTAGTAAAGGAGAAATCCTGGTTACAGACATGCATGGAAGGACAATAGTTTCGTTCAAAGTAACGGGAAATGTCGGACAACAGGTATGGGATACCCGCCAGATTGAAAAGGGTATCTATATTTATACCCTTAAAGTCGGAAATATAAGCAAACAAGGCAAACTGGTAGTTCAATAATGTTTCATCTGGTTCATCCCGGATGTAACCGGGATGAACCATTTATTTATTTTAACCATGAAGAATATTATTTTCACAATATTTCTCATTTACTGTTGTCCCATCATTAATGCTCAGGACTATAAAATAGTTTGGCAGCAGTGTATTGGGGACGAGAAGAGTGTCTATTATTATTCAGTAACTCACATTCCTGATGGATACTTTCTTACTTTAGGAATTAATTCAGGAGAAGGAGTTACTAATTATCATGGAAGTGCTGATATTTGGGTTATAAGAACCGATTTACAGCACAACATAATATGGGAAAGATGTTATGGAGGATCAGATACCGATAATCCACGCAAAATTGTACCCATAACCGATACTACTTTCTATGTTTTTGGTTCTACCTGGTCTGTTGACGGGGATGTGCATTCTGGCACTTATGGATTTAACGATGTTTGGGTAATAAAAATTAACGGACAGGGTGATATTTTGTGGGAGCAAACATATGGTTCACCATACTACGAAGAACCGAATGATCTTGTTGTAACCCCCGATGGCGGCTTTGTTTTTACCAATCGTGTGGGCAGCGACGGAGGGGATATCAGTCAGTATTTTGGACAGTATGATGTTTGGATGTGTAAATGTGATGCTGAAGGGAATATAGAATGGGAAAAAACATTGGGTAATGAGGGCTTAGATAATGGGGTATCTCTGATAATTAACCAGAACGGCAATATTGTAATGATTGGTGCGGTACAATGGCCCGGGGGTATGGTTACCTGCAATCCGCAAGGAGAAATAGGCAATGTATGGTTGGTTGAGCTTGATATGCAAGGTAATATTGTTTGGCAGGAATGTTATGGGGGAAGCTATTATGAAGGTGGAATGAAAATATTGGAGGTGAATAATGGGTATATCTTTGCTGCTTTCGCTCTTTCAAATGACGGGGATGTGTCCGGCCATCATGGCCCATCGGGGCCTGGTGGTACAGTAGATATTTGGATCGTTAAGATAGATCCCCAAGGCGAAATCATCTGGCAAAAATGTCTTGGAGGAACAGGGCATGAAGTCCCATATGCAATTTTTAATAGTAGTAACGGGGATATTCTGGTTTTTAGTCATACTACATCCAACGATGGTGATGTATCAGGCAACAATTCGAACCCGGGTAATTTTGATGTTTGGATTGCAAAACTTGATTCCAATGGGTTGCTGCTTCGTCAACAATGTTTTGGGAGCAGAGGTGATGAGTATGTGAATAATCATTCGGTATCCAAAATTAATGATTACAGGTATATTTTAGCGAGTGAAGCAAAGAGCAGCAGCGGGGATGTAATATGTAATTTGATTCCACTTGATACCGATTCCTGGTTTTTCGAGATAAAGGACTGCGATTTATATGCCCCGGCCATTCCTGCACTTCCTGAAGGACCTGTAGAAGTATGTACTGTAACTACAATACAAAGCACATATAACACACAGCCAGCCGCTAATTCGCATGGTTATGTATGGGAGATAACGCCTGTTACTGCCGGCATTCTCGATCAGGATAGCACAATGGCAACAGTAATCTGGGATACAAGTTTTAAAGGTACTGCCGGTTTAAAGGTATTTAATTTTAACGATTGCGGCAGCAGTGCCTGGAGTGAAACCCTTGACATAAATGTTGAAACCTGCATTGGAATTAACGAAATGGAAGAGACTTTTGCCATAGTTTACCCAAATCCAACTCATGATTACGTAGTTTTTGAATTAAAAAAACCATTGCCTTCGGGTAAGATTTTCATAAGTGATCTTACCGGCAGGCGGGTAGCTATAATTCCGATTACTGGCGAAAAATTGGTTTGGGATACCCGGGGATTACAAGCAGGTGTATATTTGTATACGTTGAATTGCACGAAGTACTTGAGGAGTGGAAAATTAATTTTGTCAAACCATTAAAAAAATGCTATGAAAAAATTTGTATTCCTTCCCCTTTTATTAATAACCATTTATACCTCTGCCCAGAATTTCGGGAATTACTACCCATACTGGGAAGAGGCTGTCGGAGATGTAGTAATTGCATACGACGATGGCTATGCAATACTGGGCTTCGCCAACAGTGGTGACATGGATAATTATTTATTTGTCCTACGTACTAATTTGAATGGCGATACATTGTGGTCAAAGCAGATTGATATAGGTAACACGGGAAGTTCTCTTGGATACATTAGTGCCTGCACACAAGATAATATGGGAAACCTCTATTTGGCTCCTAAATATTCTGATTCGGCCAACCTGATAAAGCTTTCGTATGATTTCGAAATAGTATGGTCGCGCATTTTTGCCCCTGAAATTGAAATAAAGCAACTTTTAATAAGCAAGGATAATAGTCTTTTGTTTACTGGTGTAAATAGTTTGCAGGAGCATTGCTTATATAAATCTGATACAGCCGGAAATATAATATGGCAATCGGTGGCCTTAACCCATTTTGGGTGGCAGTTTTCCCTCGCTTATTCGCCTGCAATCCTGGAAATGGATAACAATAATATTGTAATGGCATCTGTTCTTACTTCGATAATTGGTACTCCAATGTGTGATCTCTATACCTTCACACAGGACGGGGACACCATTTCTTCATCTCCAATGCCATGGATATTGACCGATATGGATACCGACGGAAATAAATTAATTGGAATAGCCCACACTGAAAGTGGTTCAGTTTATTGGGAAGATAATTTATTGGTGAATATTCTTCCGGATGGTACTTTACTTTCTGAAAAATCACTCATTTTTCACCCTTTGAGGGTCTCATTATATAGATTTGTCCGGAATACAGATAATCAATTCGTTGCAACCGGGGCTGTATCGTCTCCAACCATGCAAGAAACACAGATTATACTGCACGGTATGTCGTTAACGGGTGATAGTTTGTGGACTAATTTGTTCTTATCCTCCAGAGATACCTGGCCTAATGACATTGCATTATCAAATACACCAGGCTATGTTGTTACTGGATTTTTTAAAGATTCAAACGATAAAATTGCACCCTTCCTGTTAAAAACCGATTCACTGGGCAACATAAATACTTTAGGAATAAACAAGCCTAAAAACACATATCAATTTTCAGTTTATCCTAATCCGGCAAATAAATATGTGGTTTTTGATTTAAAGGAGGATCTTATCAGTAATAACTTAATACAACAAATAGTGTATATTACTGATGCATACGGCAGATTAGCGGATAAAATAATAATTGCCGGGGGAAAAACTGTCTGGGATACCAGCAATGTTACGTCAGGGGTATATCTCTACCATTTTTATGGTGGCACATGTATAAAATCAGGCAAGGTTTTGATTCTAAAATGAGAAAATCATTTGGGAAAGTCGTTATTGGGGCTTGGCAGGTTTCAAATTATATTTTTAGGTACCGCTCTGTCAGAACACCTTTGACCTCAACTTCTCTAATCCCGGGAAGAGGTCCGACGATTCGGGATCAAACCCTCACCTCACCAAAACCTTTCGCTGCACCATCTTCCCATTGCTCAACTTAATGCTGAGTACATATAAAGCTGATGCAATCTGCGAAACGTGAACACTTATCTTGCCACTGTCCATTTTAACAGGAGAAACAAACACTTCCCTTCCATCAAAAGCCAATAATGTAATTCCGGATATCTTCTCATTTCCGGTTAATTCAATTACAAAATCCCCGTTTGAAGGATTAGGATAAATTCGAGCCACCGGGTCATTCTCTTCAAATCCAAACGGTGTTGCCCACTGAGTTTTCAGCTTTTCAATCTGAGGAATGGAAATTTCCTTGTCCCACAACCTGAATTCATCCACACTTCCACGAAGAGAATAAAGCGTTTCTGTGTTATCCATGCGTCCGATGGTCAATGGCCTGGTGGAGGACTGAATCGTGCCCGAAAAGGGCTTAAAAGCATCCAAAACTCCATCCACATACAGTTCAAGAGAATAGCCGGTATAAAGCGCCGCAACATGATAGTAGCGGTTCAGCTCAATGGGCGCCGATCCGTCGAGATCCGATGTTCCGGTACTGGTTTTTACCGTCCAGCGTAAAAAGCCTTCCGGGGTAACCGACAACTTCCAGCGCTGCTGCCAGGAGCCGTGTGAAACGATAAACCGTTCCGAACCAAACTGTTCCAGTTTTACCCAGCAGCTAAGGCTTACAGCGTCCTCAAAATTAAGGTCGGCATGGTTGTCGGTATAAATAATGTTTGAACCTGCGGTAAACCGGTAGGCTGCAGAGGCCATTCCGCGCGGATCTTCCGTTTTTATTGCCCCGCTTACGCTTGCATGAAAGCGGTCGGATATCATGTTCCGGTTATCCGTATCAAACGGATACCAGATCAGCGGCGTTTGCGTACCAAGGGTGGTGTCTTTTACCAGCAATCCCACGGAAATGGTTGTGGATAGATGATCCTGATTGGTCACGGTAACCGAAATGGTACCGGCTCCCGGAGTTCCCGGTGCCAGCCAGTTGACGGGATTCGCGTCCGTCTGATTCAGCGAGCCGGACGAAACGCTCCATTCGTATTCCAGCACTTCACCGGGCGCCGGATCAACGAGCGCGGTAAATGAATTCATTTCCCCGACGGCCGTGTAAGGCGTTGCAGCCTGAATGCCATTTACCGCCGGAGGAGCCGGAATTCTGTCAACAACCTGAATGTGAAGCGTATCCTCGGCGGTTTGTCCGTTGGCAGTAATTCTGCATTTTAGAGCAACCACACCCACAAAGTCAGGTGCAGTCAACACGGCCTGCGACTGGTTCTGACCTTCAATCAGGACATCATCCAGAAACCACTCAAACTGAACCGGATGGCCCTGTACGGTATTTCCCGGCTCGCAATAAGCGGTGAATTCAGCATTGGTAATCACAGGATTCTGATCCGTTGAAAGTGCTTTTACGCGCAGATAATCGGAATAATCATACTGATAATGGTAATCGAGAATATCTTCTCCAACGTAAAGTTTTCCATTTCTGTCTTCCGGTATCAAGCCTGATTCATAAAAACGCACAAGCCTGACTTCTCCTGCCGGAATGGTCAATTGCACCGAGCCGCTATATGAAGATTGTGAAACGATTTCGGTTATGGCTTCATACATGCCGAAAGTACCCGAAGGCAGGTTAACCTGAACCTGTTTGCTGCTTGCCGTTGGGTTAAAGTACAGGTAAGAAATCAGGTTATTATGGCCGTAAAAATCGGTCTTGTTCAGATCAATTTGAAGAATTTCAGGCACATTGGTTGTTTTGACCACGGCTGCCAGGTATCCCACACTCGATCCGCTATACAGCGAGAGATTGGTGGCTGCCCAACCGCCCCGGATGGCGTCGCCGGTGGCGAAGGGGGTTTTGCCGCCCCAAACTTCCTTCATCGATTCATACGGAATACAGGCTTCCGGATCGTTGGCCAACGCCCATGCGTACGAATCCTGTTTATCCTGAGGCAGGGCATTCCAATACATCAGCCGGCTGGCATTGGTAACATTCAGTATCCATTTGGCGATGGCTTTTGCGTAACGCTTATCGTATTTCGGCAAAGGCGCGAGTGCCGCGGCCTGCTGAAATCCGTTCATGATAAATGCATAATCGTTGCCGCCATCGTTGGCTTCACCGATTAATCCCGAGACATCGTAACCGCCCCAATTACCGATAATAGAGCCCCATCCGCGCAAAGCGCCGCGGTCGAAACACCAGTTAAGGAATTTCTGCAGCGGATAATTCGTGCCTTCCACAGCATTCATGCGGGCTGCAGCCAACGTTCCGTAGGGAAGCTGAAGTTCGTAGGAAGGATTGGTCTCCCAATCTGCCAAAAAATCCAGTGCAAGCTGGGCGCCTTCCATGTATTTTCTCTCACCCGTTTCTGTGTAAGCGTTGTAAAGCAGCCAGGCAATGCTTCCGGCCGATTCCGGTTCGGGCACACCGGTGGTAAGTGGCAATCCTGTCGCAAGGTTAAAGGCCCTGTAGTTCATGTATGGAACCGCCCAGGGAGTAGTACTGCCGCCAAGCTGATGAACCGCCCACAACCAGCGGTCGGCAACGGTGGTAAACTGACCGCTGAATTCTGGAGCGGCATCGGGATACAACGACTTAAGCTGATAAAAATAAATGTTGGGCATCATATCGTACCACCAGTCGCCGCCCGAGGTGGTGGAATAGTTATTCAGATAAACGTTCTGCCCGTTTTTGGAATTGAAAAAATCCTTTGTCTTCGCCACCCAGTTTATGCCGTTCTGGTTGCTTTTATCTACACCCGCCAGCGAAGCTCCGACGATGGCCGGCATGATGTTGATGGCTTCGGCCTGGTTCAGATGCGTGGATGCACCCACATAGGTATCGAGGAAAAGAGGTATGTTATCGGGATAGTTGAACTGGCCCTGCGAGCCAAAACGCCCCAGCGGCAGGTACTGCCCTGTTTTGGCAAGATCGAAAACGAAGCCGTCGTATGCCACGGTAACGGCATGCCAGTCCCTGATCTGCAAGGGCGAGGGCAGGTCGGGCATTTGCGCAATACGCGGGATATTCAGTTGTCCGCTCTGCGCCCAAAGGGGTGAGACAAACAACAGCAATGCTATATTCAGAATCAGTTTCTTCATGTCGGTATGTTTTGAAGGCACCGGTATCAGTACCTGTATATGACAAATCCGGATGTCCCGAGATCCGGGGTTCCGGCAAGGATTTCAGCCCCCCGCGGTAGTTTTACGGCTGCATCCAAATCCAGGGCAATCACAACACCTATCCGGTCGTTTCCGAGACGCCGGGTAAAAGTGAGCAGGTTTTTTTTCAGTTTAAGCCTCTCCATCGATCCGTACTGAAGTGTTTTTTCTCTGTTGCGAAGATGGATCAGCCCTTTGTGGGCATTCAGAATGGAATTTCCGTCCTTTTTCAAAGCTTCAACGTTCACTTCACCATAGTTTTCATGAACGCCAATCCAGGGTTTGCCGGTGGTAAATCCTGCGTTCAGGCTATTATCCCACTGCATCGGACTGCGCGATTTGTCCCTGTTGTGCCGGTTGCCCTCTTCCAGGGCTTCTTCCACGCTCTTTCCGGCTTCCAGCGCCAGGCGATAATGCGTTCTCCCCTGAACATCAACTATTTCTTCAGGACTTTTCGCGATAATGTTTTCCATTCCCAGCTCATCCCCAAAATAAACAAACGGGACGCCTTTTGCACTTAATATCAAAGCAGCAAGCGCTTTTGCCCTGTGAATGCTGCCACCGGCCAGCCGACTCATCGGGCGGGGATTGTCGTGGCTGCCGAAAAAAAGCGTAGGATAGCCGGGCATCTGCCTGTTCATCGACCGTAATTCGCTGTAAAGACGCCCGGGAGAAAATCCGGGAATGCTGCCGAAGTTAAAGTTGAATACCACATCCATCGTTTCGGGCGACTGGTACTTCCTAAGAATCTCCAGTTTATCGCTCCCCACCTCGCCTACGAGAAACCGGCCGGGATATTCATCCACTACCGACCGTATGCGTGCCATGGCAACTTTAATACCGGGCTGATCAATGTCGTAAATGTGCTGCTGACTGCCATCCTTCATAGGATTATCGCTGAGAATTCCGTCGGTGGTCAGAAAGTTGATTACATCCATACGGAAGCCATCAACGCCAAGGTCAAGCCAGAAGCGCAACACCCTGCTTATTTCTTCCGCAACCGCCGGATTGCCCCAGTTGAGGTCGGCCATGCGCACGTCGAACTTATGGTAATAGTACTGCAGGGTAACGCTGTCGTATTCCCATGCCTTTCCCCCGAAAAAGGATTCCCAGTTGTTGGGTTCATCCCTCCAGATATAATAATCCCGGTAAGGGTTATCGCGCGATTTGCGGGACTCCTGAAACCAACGGCAATCGGTGGAGGTATGGTTTACAACCATATCCATGATTACCCGGATGCCCCGGCGGTGAGCTTCATCCAAAAAGGTTTTAAAGTCGTTCAGGTCGCCGTACGAAGGATCGGTGCGGTAATAATCGGCTACATCGTATCCGTTGTCCACTTTCGGGGATTCCAGAAATGGCGTAAGCCATATGCCTTTGATACCCAGATCCTGAATGTAACCGAGACGGGAAGTCATGCCGGCAAAATCGCTGATGCCGTCCCCATTGCTGTCCTGAAACGAGGGCATGTAAATCTGGTAAAATACCGTTTCTTTCCACCACTGTTCCGTATCCTGCGAAAGAACGGCAAGTGCGGGCAACTGCATCATCAGGAAAATGAGTATTGACTTTTTCATCGTAAATTCATCCTTATAAAAAGGAAGGCCCAACCTGCCTCCGGCAAACCGGTTCGGTTGGGCCAATCCTTCAAACACACTATATTAACCAACCAACCAATTACGGTTTTTCGTCGTTATAGAGTTTGGATACCTGTCCGTCGGTAAGTGCGATGTTGTAGATTTTCAGTTCATCGATTGCACCTTTGAAGTAACCGAGGTTTTCAGCGGTAGTCCACTCCATAAAGTTTGCAGCAAGTTCGGCATCGGTAGCAACACCACCAATGATGAATGGCTGGGCATTTTCAAGGGTCTGAAGCAGGGGTCCGATGTTTTTGTCGGTCTCTGTCCAGGTCTTGGTGAGGGTTCCGTCAACGTAGAATTTCAGCTCTTTGGTAGTTGCATTTACCGAAACCACAAGGTGGTTCCACTGTCCAACTTTCACGGAATTGTCGGTTTCGTTGTCGGCATCGATGATGCCTCCGTCGATTTTCTTGTAGGTGAAGAAAGGCTTTCCGCCTCCCTGGGTCTGCAGTTTATAGCCATTCCAGTAGTTCTGCGAAACAATGTAGTTGTGTTCATACAGTTCGTCGGGTTTTACCCAAACCGAAATGGTGAGGTTTGCAGGCAGGAATGAGTTGGTGAAGGGAACTTCAAGGTGAGCGCCTTTATTGAAATAAACGGCTTTGCCTTTCACACCGTCGGTCCAGCTGGGCATCATGGCATCGTTGCCAAGGATTACGGTATTGCCGCGGAAGAAGGTGGCAACGTGCTGGGTAGTGGAATAAGCGGTTGCAGTAGTTCCGGTTCCTTCATCAAAATTCCAGCCGGCATTCAGGTACAACGACTCATCAATATACCCGTACGCCTGTGAATTGAAGGTTCCCATTGCATTAGTCAGATTCACAACCAGGTTATTGATTTCAGTCTGAGTGAGTTTAGTGGCAGCTGCATCTTTTATTGTCTGAAGCGTTGCTTTAAACGCGTCAATGGCTGACTGCGGATAATCGGCTGTTGTGGCTGCTGCGGCAATGGCTTCAGCCTGAGCAATCAGCGCATTCAGTTCTGTTTTGTCGCCTTCTACGATGTCATCGTCGTCGTCCTTGCACGATCCGAGGATCAGGGCAGTACTTACGAAGAGCATAAGCAGCAGGGTGTGCAGTTTCATCAGGTTTTTCATTTTACTTTGGTTTTAGGGTTATTGATTAGGTTGATTAATTAATTGAAATTCAAGATTAAAAAGTCGTGTATGCCTTTCCGGGGATTACCCTTACGGGATGGCCTGATTGGCATCGGTTTCGGCTTGCGGTATCGGCTGATACCTTTTTGCTTCAAAGTTGAAATCGGTACCCAGCGCTGCCTCAGCAACGGCCCTGCCCCAGCGCATCAGATCGAAATAGCGGTGGAACTCCTGTGCCAGTTCGGTTCTTCGTTCCTTCTGAATGGCTGTACGCAGCTGATCCTTGCTCGAAGTGGTGACATCCGCCAGCAAATCGGCCGGTGCGTTTCCTTCGAAGCTGTTCCGGGCGCGCTGCCTTACCTTGTTAAGGTTTGCCCTTGCCGAGTCGGCATTATTCAGTTCGTTGAATGCCTCGGCTTTCATCAGCAACACATCGGCATAGCGCAGGTAGGTGTAGTTCAGATCCCCGTCGCCCTTCAGCGAGGAGGGAACCTCCGACAAGGGCTGCTGGTGCTTTTTGGTCAGAAAGCCCGTCGGCGACCACGAAGCGCTGAAGGTCTCTCCATTCAGCCAGGGCTGTCCGTCACGTCCGATACTGGCATCGAGGCGGGGATCGGCTTCTCCGGTGCCGCTAACCTCAAATGCATTCACCAGACTCTGGGTAGGGGCATTGAAATAATAACCTCCTTCAGCGGCAGGGGCAAACCACTGGTTCAGAGCATTTCCCGTAAAGGGATTCTGACCCGTGAGATGCTGAATTTCAAAAACGGCTTCTTTGCTGTTTTTAAACGCCACTTTAAAATTATCGGCATAATTGTCAAGCAACCCGTAAACTCCAATGTTTTCAAGCTGGTGGAAGTAGTTTACGGCTTCCTGCCACTTGTTCTGGTACAGGCTGACCTTTCCAAGCATGCCAAGTGCTGCTCCGCGGGTAATGCGCCCGGCATCTGCCGTACTATACGAATCCGGCAGTACTGCGGCGGCTTCGTTCAGGTCTTTTTCTATCTGCTGATAAATGGCAGGAACCTCACTCAGGGGAACATGAATGGTTGCCTGCGTAAGCTGAGGCAAAAGCTTCAGGGGTACCTTTCCGAAAACGTTAACCAGATTGAAATACGTATATGCCCTGATGAATTTGGCCTCCCCGATGATCCGGTTTTTTAGGGCTTCATCCATTTGCACGCCGGGAACATTGGCAATCACGTTATTGGCACGGGCAATAGCCTCATAGGCAAACATCCAGTAATTGTTGATGATTCCGTTGTTGGCATCGGCATAAAACTCGTCGATGTAGGTAATTTCTGCCTGGTCGCCGGGATTTCCGCCTTTTACCGCGTCATCGGAAGCCACATCGCCAAAAATCCACATAGCATTGTTAAAGCTGCTGAATGCAATGGCATTATATACCCCGTTGATGGCCTGCAGTGCCTGCTTGTCGTTCTGATAAAAGGTCTCTGAGGAAAAATCGCCTTTCAGGTCTTCCGTAAGAAAATCGGTACAGGATGCAACCGGAAGCAGCATCAGTAACGCTGCTGCCATCCGAACATAACGATATGCTTTGCTGCTCGTGTTGCCGTTATCGGTCTTTATATTGTAATTTCTTCTTGTCATGGCCTTTACGGATTAAAAGGTTATATCAATTCCCAGCATTATTGTCATTGCCGAAGGATAGGTACCCCAGTCGATGCCATTAGCCCTGTCGCCTTCCTCCTTTGAATTGTCGCTGACGGTCATTTCCGGATCAAGTCCCGGATAAGCCGTAAAGGTGAGCAGGTTGGTACCCGAAAGGTATACCCTTGCCTTTTCCATTTTCAGCCTTTCCAGCAGGTTATTGCTGAAGGTATATCCCACCTGCAGGTTTTTAAGCCTCAGATAGGATCCGTCTTCGAGGAAGCGGCTGGAAGGCCTGGCGTTGTTCGATTTGGCAGTCCATGCCGGTCTGGGCTGGGTGTTGGATGTTCCCTCCCCCGTCCAGCGCTCGTCGAAATAACGCTGCGTTACGGTAAATCCGCGGTAAAATCCTTCAATATCCTGGTTTACCTGCATGTAAATCTTATGTCCGAAGGCACCCTGGAAGAAGAGGTTTACATCAAATGCCTTGTAATAAGCGTTCAGGTTGATGCCCGTGGTGAACTTCGGTATGGCGCTGCCCATAAATACCCGGTCGTTGTTGTCAATCACCCCGTCACCGTTCTGATCTTTGAATTTAACGTCACCCGGACGGATGATTCCGCCCTCCGGAAGGGCAGACAGCAGCACTTCCGTTTCATTCTGGAAGATGCCTTCCATTTCGAGCAGGTAGAATGCACCTATGGGCTGTCCCACCTCGGTACGGGTGGCATTGATTCCCGATTCCACCCTTCCGCCAAACAGCGGAGCATCCAGTTCAAGCACTTCGTTGTGAAGGAATGCAACGTTTCCTCCAACCGAATAACCCCAATCCTTCATGTTTTTACGGTAGATGGCTTCCAGCTCCACCCCCGTATTCAGTACCGAGCCGCTGTTGATCCAGGCAGCATCGGCATTCCCGGTTGAAGGAGGATTGGGAGCCTTCACCAGCATATCGCCGGTGACTTTATAGAAATAGTCGATGGAGAATGCCAGGGCACCCTTCCATAATTCAGCATCAATACCTGCATTGTACTGATAACTGGTTTCCCATTTCAGTTTCTCGTTGCCAAGGGCCGTTTGTGCATAGCCTGAGCCTGTAACACCGCCAAAAGGATAGTTGAAATAGGGCGAAATACGGTCGCTGTATGCATACAGTCCTACATCCTGGTTTCCGATGGCTCCGTAGCCTGCCCTTAGTTTGAGGTTCTGCAGCCAGTCAACATCCTTCAGGAATTCTTCTTCCTTCAGAATCCATCCGGCAGAAGCCGAGAAAAACGTTCCCCATTTGTTGTCGCCGGTAAATCTCGAGGATCCATCCCTCCTAATGGTCCCCGAGAAGTAGTACCGGCCGTTGTATTCGTAATTGACACGACCGAAAAATGAAGCCAGAGTAGAACTGTATTCACTCTGTGAGGGTATCTTCTCACCCAGTCCGTTGCCGATAAATATCAGTTCTTCCTGCTGTACGGGAAAATCCATATCGCTTGAGTAGAGTCCCCGGCCATGATTCCGGATGGCCTCAAAACCGGCCATTGCCGAAAAGTTATGCTTTTCACCAAACGTAGTTTCGTAGTTCAAAAGATTGTTCACCGTCCAGTTGGCCATACGCTCATGACCGACACTCAGACTGTTCTTTGCGTTGATGCGGTTCAGTGTTCCCCAGGTGGGATTAAACCGGCGGCTGGTGGTATTCCGGTAATCCATACCCAGATTGGTGGTAAATTTTAGCTTGTCGGTGATGGCTGCCGTAAGAAATGCCTTGCCAAGGTAGCTGTCGTCCTTGCGGTTGTTGTCGTTATAATCGGCCATACCGATCGGGTTGTACCCGTCGCCAAGGTAGGAGTCAAAAATCTGTGCTCCGTAATATTCCGCCGGCCGGTCAACATAGGTGCCGTCGTCAAACTTTATGGGGATGGCCGGATTCCTGAAAAAGGCATACCTGATCACACTTCCTCCGTTACCACCCAGTCCGTCGCCGGAACTGCCGATGATGTCGTTGTCCGAAAGCCCTGCCAGCATACTGACGCCAACCGTAAGCCAGGGACTTGCCTCCGTTGTTACATCCAGACGTGCGGTACCACGGGTATAACCTGTGTTTTTTATGATTCCCTGCTGATCGTAAAACGATGCCGATAAGAGGTAACTGGTTTTTTCACTTCCGCCGGAAACAGAAAACTCGTGCGAATTTACCGGGGCGGTCCGGAGCAGCTCATCCACATAGTTGATGTCCGAAAAACGGGCGGCATCCTCCATGCTTATAAGACTGCGCTGCAGCGTGGGCGAAAGGTATTTGTTGTCGTTAACCGCCGCTTCGTTATAAAGGGTAACATAGTCTTTTGTATTCACCATGGGGGTGAGACGTATCGCTTTCTGAATGCCGGTTTGTCCGCGGTAGGTTACAGTCGTTTTGCCGGCTTTTCCCTTTTTGGTGGTAATCAGTACCACCCCGTTGTTGGCGCGCGATCCGTAGATGGCGGCTGCCGAAGCATCCTTAAGTACCGTAATGTTTTCTATATCTCCCGGAGCAAGTATTTTCAGCGCATCGGCGGTTGCAATGCCGTCCACAATATACAGGGGAGCATTGCTCGAGTTGATGGAGCCCGTACCTCTGATTCTTACCGCAACGCCCTCACCGGGAGCACCGGTATTCTGGGTAACCTGAACCCCGGCAGCCCTCCCCTGAAGCGCCTGATCCACACCGGCAACCGGCATTCGGGTAAGCTCGGTATTGTCAACGCGGGTTACAGCTCCCAGTACGTTACGCTTTTTGGCGGTGCCATAACCGATTACTACCACCTCGTCGAGCATGGTCTGCTCAACCTCCATGCGCAAATTAATCATTGTACTGCTGCCAACGGTTTGCTCAACGGTTTTGTATCCGATGTATGAGAACACAATCACCGATGAAGCATTCAGCCTGTCGGATTCCAGACGGTAGCGGCCGTCAATATCAGTAGTAGTTCCCGTAGTGGTTCCCTTGATCTGTACCGTCACCCCGATCAGGGTCTCCCCTGTTTTCGAATCGGTAATGGTTCCCTGCACAACCTGCTGGGCCAGCATAGCGCCTGCCGACAGGATGATGGTAAATAGTAAAATCAGTTTTTTCATGTGTGCTTATTTTTAAAATAACACGATGTGGCAATCACAGTTTACCGGAAGGCAATTACCGAATCTCCGGCTTTTATTTTACGACCTTCGGTCTTCAGACGGATCCCGGAAGGAAGCTGCACCATAACCACAGCCTCACCGGCAGGTATTTCGATGACTCCGGTATTCTGAATATTCCTGGCTAAATAGGTGCGTGAAACGATGTCGAAGAGGTCGGACGAATCACCCGTGTTTATGCTGATGGTTCTGGCCTCGCCATAGGGATTGTAGATCAGGAAAACCGGATAATCATTAGATGCATAAAAATCGGTAGCGTTGCAATCAAGCATTAGAATTCCTTCAACATCCGTGGTATTTACAATCGCCCCGAATACCCCGGCAATGGATGTACTGTACAGGCTGAACATGGATTCTTCGGGCTGGCCCTCTACCCACTTGGGACCATCGCCAATGGCTACCGGACTTACGCCCGCCAGGGCAGGATTGTTCAGGTCATCCGTCTTCCGCACGCCTTCGTAACCAATGATTCCGTTGGTGATGTGTTTCTTTTCCGGCAGCCACTGATATTTATCTTCAATCTGATCGGGATAGAAAAGCCGCGAGGCATTCACTACGTTCAGCATATAGCGGCCAATAGCCCTGGCATACTGAGGTTCATACTTAACAAGCGGTACCAGAGGCCAGGCCATGGCTACCGAATTCATAAAGAAGCCGTAACCGCCGCCGTCGGTGATGCTGCCCTGCATCCCCGATACATCATAATCGCCCCATTTATCGGCAATAACACCCCATCCGTAACGGCCTTCCTTCGACTGGCAGCCGTCAAAAGTATGGTTCAGAAGGCGGGTTACATCATAATTGGTTCCCTTTTCGGCATTCAACCTTGCAGCGGTATAGGCGCCAAAAGGTTGCAGAATCTCATAAAAACGACTTTCCTTCTGATTAACCAACGCTTCTGTTGCGCGCCTGGCCCCTTCGAGGTAACGCTCGTCACCAAATTTCTGATAAGCTGAATAAAGAACATATGCATGACCACCGGCCGCATCCTGCTGCCATGGAATGTGGTTGCGCATCCCTTTCATCTGTGCGTAATCGAAATAGGAATAATCGTAATTGCCCTGAAGCACCGAATCGGCTTTGTAAAACTGCTCAGCCACCGTACGCTGAATGTTTTCGGTATTCTCAACGCCGGGAAACAATGCCGCCACTCCGTAATAAAGTACGTTGGGATATACATCGTACCACCAGTCGCGTCCGTAACCGCCACCAAGCATGGCAACCTGTGGATTGGTGTTGTTCATAACTATGTTCCAGCTGTTGTCGCTGTTGAAGTAGTTCTGCGACATCTTCACGAAATTATACCCGTGCTGGTTTGTTTTGTCGATCCCGAGCAAACCGGCACTTACCAGCGCATTCAGGGATGTGAGAGCTTCATGGAATTCCCCGTTGTTCCTGCCCGGCTGCTGACGCACATCCCCGATAACGGTATAAAGCCCGAAGGTTACCTGGTGGATGTTACGCCGGGAGCTGTCGAGCCAGATGTAGGGTGCATAGGGAGCAGTGGCGTTGAAATCGAATGCCAGACTGTCGAAATCCAAAGCTTTCTGTTTCCAGTCGATGATTTTCAGCGGCGAAGGGAGCTCCGGCATTTGTTCAATGCGGGGGATTGATGTTTGTGCAACGGGCTCTCCCGGATCGCCGGAACAGGAACTAAACCCGGCGGCAATAGCCATAGCCGCTACGATCCAAAGTTTATTTTTCATGTTTTTCAGCATAGGATTCTTTCATTATGTTTTTAGCCAGCGGAATGCTCAGCATCTGCAGCACCGCAACAATAATCAGCGCATAACGCAGCGCGAAGGTCTCCGAAACGGCATAGGCAAGAAATATAAACAGTCCCAGCCCGATTACCCTTCCGGCATAAAGTCCGAACTCGTGGTTCAGGATGTAAGCGTAATTGTTTCTGTTTTCTTTTTTCGATACCACGTCGATCACCTTCATCATGATCGGGTAGTAGGCCAGATCGTGCAGGGGCTGGAAAAATACCTTGCAAAGCACAAATACCATCACACCGAACATCGAAAGCTCAATTCCGTTCACAATGGTTCCGATAAGGAACAGGGTAATTCCAAATCCGAAAACCGTAATCCTGTGTTTGGGCTTGGTGAAACGGCCCAGCAGGTATATCAGGATGGCCGTAAGTCCGCCGCTGATGCCCTGTATCAGTCCGAGCGAGCCTTCCTGACCCACGTATTTCATGATCAGCATGGCCGGGGCAGTCACCAGGAAACCCTGTACCAGCCCTTTCAGCGCGGCCAATAGTATCTGCTTGTTCCACAAACGGTCGAAACGGAAGTAGAGAAAGTCTTTCTGTACGGGATTTTCAAACCTGCCCCGCGACAGGGAATAGGTTGCCAGAATGGTAATCAGGAAAACAACCAGGGTAACGATGCGGTACCCCTTGTACACATCAAAGGTGATGCCCATAAACTGCATGCCGTCAATGGATGCAAGCAGAACGCCAATCACCAGGGGAACGGCAATGTTGGATACGGTAAAGAAAAAGGATTCCAGTCCGAAAAAGTAGTTGCGGTTTTCATCGGCGGTGGAGGTCAAAGCCATCAGGTAACGGTTGGTCCAGAAGAATCCGGATGCCGCTCCGATCAGCGTTCCCGAAACAATCAGTCCCGGAAGGGCTATGTCCTTAACAAACATCATCCCAACCATGGCAATGCCGCTCAGCAGTATTCCGAAGCTGTAAAGATGTGCCACCTTAAACCGTTTTAGCAGAAATCCGTTGGTAAGGGAGGTTATGATGATGCCGGTGTACATGGCAACCTGAAATATGGCCACAAAGCTGGTATCGTCGAAGGAGCGCATGATGTAGGCCGCCATAAAAATCTCCACCACGGGCAGAACCAGCGCGTAGAGCATATTGGTGATCAGCAGCACCCGCATATTGCGGGGCATCGACAGGAAAAAGCGGTATTCGGCCGTCAGTTTGTTTTTCATGTTATACCGCTTGTTAGATCAGGGTGGAAAGTATTTCAGATACCGACAACGTAGCGCCGCAGATAACTTCATCGCTGGCACCGTAATACATGTAAACAGTGTCTCCGTCAACATAATGCCCGTTGGTGAATACCACATTTCCAAAGAAACCGGTTTGCTCGTAAGGCTGCAGGGGTTCCATAATGGGTTCGGTGCTGCGCGCCAGTACTTTGGTGGGATCGTTGATGTCGAGCAGCAGTGCTCCCAGACAATAACGATGGTCTTTGTTGGCACCGTGATAAATCTCAAGCCATCCTTTTTCGGTGCGGATGGGTGCGGCTCCGGCGCCAACACGGGCCGAATCCCACATCCCCGGACGAGAGGTGGCAATGCATTTGTGCCTGCCCCAGTGTATCCTGTCGGGCGATTCAGCCACCCAGATGTAATTGCCGCCCAGTTCGGGACTGCTTGGGCGGTGCAGGGCATAGTATTTCCCGTTGATTTTCTCCTCAAAGATAGCACAGTCCTTATTGTGGGGCGGAAAAATCATCCCCTCCCGGGTGAAATGCTTCCAGTCACTGGTGCGGATGAGACCGACACCAACGCCAAATTCGGAAACTTCGGTGAAGGTTAAGCTGAAGCCGTCCGGCATGGTTGCTACACGACAGTCTTCTATGCCGAAGGTCTCCAGCTCCCCTTTACCGAAAATGGGAGGATATCCTTCCGGTTCGTAAAAACGGATGCCGTCGTCGCTGCACACAAGTCGCAAATAGCTGAGTGTAGTCAGGTAATCTTTCTTTTTATAGTTGATTACCCGCGGATCGGAAGCATCGAGCTCGGGATCGTCTTTATCGAAACTCAGGATTTCAATCTCTCCTTTGCTGTTGTACACCGGAAAACTGATTTTACCCTCTACCTGTGCAGGCCGCTCGGCTACACGCAGCAACAGCCATACTTTACCGTCGTAGCGAAAAACTCCGGGATTGAGCAGACAGGTGATTTCCATTCCTTTGATGCCTGGCTTCAGATCGGCCGGGCGAAGCAGGGGATTCTGAGGAAAACGTTTTGCAATGTCCATATTATAAGGTGGTTTAATTTCTGAATATTCCGTTCTGAAACTCCTTTCCGGTCACACCCTGAATTTTCGCGCGCTCAGCAGAAATTCCATTTTTTAGCTACTCTCAAAATTACAATCGATTGCGGAAAAGGACGTCCGGCAGAGTCCGTATCTTGTCCGGCAGAGTCCGGAATGTGAAGAATATCAGTGAAAAGGGACGAGGGACGCTGAAGCAGAGAAGAGGGACGCAAAAAGGGGACGAGGGACGGGTGATGCCGGGATTATCGATTTTCAAAGCAACGGACAAGAGGACGGGAGGTTTGATTGGAACATCGCTTTTCAAAGCATTTGACAAGGGGACGGGGCGACGGGGGGACAAGGGGAGTACGGATTGCGGAATTCGGATTTAATTTTTAATTTCTAAAACATCTGTATATAATTTATATTCAGGGCTTTGAATAAACATTCCCACATTTCCACCTGACGAAGTCCACTCCAACTTCGTGAACGAAATTTTGCCAATGGCGTATCGCTCCAGCGAAGACAGAGGACCGGCATTGTAAAAAAGGCGTGAAAAAACCCGGCAGCGAACTAATAAAGAGAAGAATCGTACGCGATAATGGCGGGCAGAGTTCGGGTGACTTTTGTACATCGGTTTACAGCAGAGGAGTGCTGTAACAACCTTGATTCTTCCTGCCAGAATGCTCGCCGGGTTTTAGCCTTTTTTACGCAGCCGTGATTTTTTGGTACTTTTTTATCAGGAAAAAAGTACAGAAAGAAACCTATGAAAAGGAATTCGGATTGCGGAATGCGGATTGCAGATTTAATTTCTAAAACATCCGTATATAATTTGTAATCAGGGTTTTGAATAAACATTTCAAGGCTCCATTTTCTAATTTTTAAAACATGCTGCTATGCCTCTGGCAAAACAAAAAAGAAAATCTTTATAGTTGTATTAACCTCCTCAATAGTAACGAAATCAACCCCCTTCTCCTTCAGGAGAAGGGCCGGGGATGAGGTGAGGATGCTACCGGGTCCATCCGTTTTCAACGCATCCGACAAGGAAACAAGGAGACAAGGGGAGGTCAGAATTTGCAGTCTAACTTCCTACTTCCTACTTCCTACCTCATCCTCAACCTTTCCGCAAGAGACAAGGGATTTCATATTTCGTCCCCACACAGGAGGTGCCGGATTTTAAATAAAGAAAACGGCATCGCGTGGGTAAAAATCCGGAATCACTCAGACCCGCTGGCGGTATTCCGAAGGGGAACAACCGTAGGCTTTGCCAAACAGATCGTAAAAATGGGTACGGCTGGCAAATCCCGTCTGATCTATAATTTCACTTACCGTTAACTGGGTCGATAACAGGAGGGTTGCTGCCTTGCTCAGCCTGCGCTGATGGATCATGCCGTGCGGTGTGGTACCCAGTATCGTTTTGGTTTTCTCGTACAGGGAGCTTCTGCTGATGGCCATGCGGTCGCACAGTTTATCTGCGGTAAGTGTTTCATCGTCGATGTTCTCATCGATGTAGGACAGCATCTTCTGAAAAAAAGGGTCGGGCAGCTCTTTGATGATCCCAAGGCTGTCGTCGCTGCCGGAAAACCGATTGCGGATGTTCCGCCGCAATTCAAGCAGTTTTTCTATCCTCACCCTAAGATGCTCGGGATGGAAGGGCTTGGGTATGTATGAATCGGCACCAGCTTTCAGTCCGTCAATGCGGTCTTCGATCTCTGCTTTGGCCGTAAGCAGAATGAGGGGCAGGTGGCTGGTATCGAAATTATCGCGCAAACTGCGGCACAGCTCTATCCCGTCCATTTCAGGCATCATCACATCAGATACGATCAGGTCAGGCTTGTGCGCAAGCACTTTCTGCCAGGCTTCCGCCCCGTTTTCCGCAAATATCAGGTTATACGATTCCTGAAGAAAGTCCTTCAGCAACGACAGAATTTCCGGATCATCGTCCACCAGCAGCAGCAGCGAACGGTTCTCCGCAATTGAACGGTGGTCGGAAGGAGCAGCAGCACTCTCCGGTTCTTCAATAAACCATGCATCCGGTTCCTGACCGGCAGCCCCGGGTGCAGGGCCTTCGGTATTTACCTGAAATACTTCCTGAAAGGTACAGATAAACGTACTTCCTGTTCCGGGCTGACTCTCGATGCGGATGCTTCCCTTCAGCAATTCGGTAAGTCCTTTGGTAACTGCCAGTCCGATACCGGTGGAGCGATAGCCCGGGAAACTGCCCCGCTTTTTGGCCGATGAAATCCCGAAAGGCTCAAAAACCCTGGGCAAAAGCTCCGGCTTTATTCCTATACCCGTGTCCTGCACCTCTACCGTAAGCCGGTCAGGCTGCCGCGAAATCCGGATATTTACCCTGCCTCCCTCCACATTGTACTTGATGGCGTTGGAAACAAGGTTGGTAATGATCCTTTGGAATTTATCGGCATCCGTCCTGAAAGACAGGGGACTTTCACAACCTTCAACGGTACAGCGGATATTGCGTTGTGCTGCCAGCAACTCAAGGTCGGAAACCACCTCCCGGATCAGGCTGCAGGGATCGGTATCCTGTATGTTCAGGGGCTCCTTGCCCTTCTCCAGCTTGCGGAACTGCATAATCTCGAGTACCAGCTTCTGCAGTTTCAGGCTGTTGTTGTACACCTTGAGCAGGCGGGGATTTTCGGAAGTAAGCTTCTTGTCCTCGATCAGTGCATGAATGTGTGAGCTGATCAGCGTAAGCGGGGTGCGGAACTCATGCGCCACATTGGTAAAGAATTCGATTTTGTAAGCCTGAAGTTCCTTTTCCTGACCGATCTTCATCTCCTGAAGGGCAGCCTCCTTGCGGCGGGCCTCGCGGCGGCGGTATGCATTGAAAATCAGAAACTGTATAAGAAAAAACAGCGCAATATATCCGGCAATGGCCCAGCCGGTCCGCCAGAACGGAGGGTTCACCGTAATCCGGATCTCCCTTACCACCTCCGACCATATCCCGTTTTCATCGCTCACACGCAGCTGAAGGATATAGCTGCCTGCCTCCAGGTTCGAAAATGCCAGCGGCTGTTCGGGAGGAATAACTTCCCATTCGTCGTCGTGATTCAGCAGGCGGTAAGAAATGCGGTGGCGCTCACGGCCCCAATACGCCAGAGGAGATACAAAAAACGACAGCGGGTTCTGGTTGTGCTTTAACTCCAGCTCATGCTGAAGGTTAATCCGTTTCAACAGAACACTCCCTTCGCCCGGACTAACCGGTACATTGCGTATCAGAAGCTGATTTACCGCTACCGGCGGGAAGTAGGAAGAAAATCGTATGGCATCCGTCTGCACAATGTCAACCCCCATAGTCCCTCCTGCCAGCAAACGGCCGCTGTTTTTGTCGAAAAACGAAGCCCCGTCGCTGTATTCAAAATTGATCAGTCCGTCGTTAATGTTAAAACTTTGCACATTGCGGCGGGTACTGTCAATCATCGATAAGCCCTGGTTGGTGGTAATCCACAGGCTGCCCGATAAATCCTGCCTGATGGTATGTATGCTGATATTCGGAAGCCCGCCCTGAACGTCGGTACCTGCCGGTTTTACCGAATCGGCCGACACCGGTTCAAAGCTGAACAGCCCGCTGCTGCTGCCCGCCCACACGCTGCCTTTGCGATCGGTGAAAAGGGACAGGATATCGTCGTTGCGGATATACGCGGGGTGTGTCTGGGCGTTGTACTGAGCAATCACCCGCTGCGCAATGGTATTGTAACGGTAAACGCCAAAACCCCGGGTACCTATCCAGATAATACCCGGCCGCTCTTCGGTGAGGGCATATACTATCTGCTTCTGCAGCCCGGGCGCCTGGTCGGGATCCAGCACAAGCTGCCTGCAGCTCTCCGGATCGCCGTTTTTTCCCGTTCTTACCTGAATAACGCCATATCCGCTGGTTCCCAAATAAATACTGCCGTCGCTGTCTTCCATTATGCGGTAAACCGAAGCAAACACCAGGGGCGTTTCTTTGCCGAAATCGCGCGGGAAGTTGCGGATGGTCCGGTAATCGGATGAGAGCAGGTCGATGCCGTTTCCGTCCGTGCCCACCCAAACGGAACCATCCGTACGTTCATGAAACGACAGCACGGAATTGTTGCTCAGCCCGTCTTTCGCCGAAATCTGCCGGATACGCCTGCCCCCGGCGTCAAAAACATCGATTCCTCCGCCTTTGGTGCCGACCAGGATGTCGTTTTTCCGGGTTACCAGTATGCTGCGCACAATGGGATAGGAAAGCTGTTCCGATGCCAGTCGTGTAACCGGGAACTCGGTGAGTTTCATGGTAAATGCGCCGTTCCCGTCGGTACCTGTCCAGAGGATATCCGGCTCGGTTTCGTAAATACACAGAATACGCGTGGAAATGGGGATGCCGGCATCCTTCCCGCCAACCTTTCCGGGTTCGGCAAAGGTGCGGGTTTTGATGGTATACCTGAAAATCCTTCCTTTTTCGGTTCCGGCCCATAAAACGCCCGCCTGCCGCGAGGCTGAAAGGCTGGTAATGACGTCGTCGGGAAGACTCAGGCGTTGTATTTCAAGGTTTTTCAGATCTGTAACAAGGGCAGGGCCTGAACGCTGGGTAACGAAAAGCAGCTGCCTGCCCCCGGCCTCCTGTATAGAGGAAGCGGTAAGTGCGCTGCTGAGGGGCAGGTTAAGGACCTTTAACAGGCGGTTGCCTTCAAGCCGGAGCAATTCGCCATCCGCGGTAATGCAGTATAAGGTGCTGCCTGCCAGATGAACACGCTTTACCCTGATCGCCGCTTCATCCAAAGGCATGGGAACAAACTGCTTCACGGCTTCGCTGAAACGGAACAGTCCCCGTCCGTAAACCGATGCTACGGCCCCATGGCCGTCGGCGAAAGCAAGAGAAATATCGTTTTCATAATTGATCTGCTCCGGTTCGTCGGTGAAAAAAGCCGAAAACCTGCCGGTTTCATTGTTATACAAGGCAATCCCCTTGTTTGTCATCAGCCACAGCGGGCCCGAAGCCGAGGGGAAGATCTCCCGGATTACATGGTTGTGAATACTGCCTGGTCCGCTTCCGGGAAGAAAGGTTTCTATTCCGTGACCGTCGTAACGGTTAAGTCCGTTCCAGGTGCCAAGCCATATATATCCTTCGGCATCCCGCGCGATGGCATTGACCGCGCCGTTGCTCAGCCCTTCGCGCCGCGATATGGTATGCACCGGGGTGCCGGTTCCGGCATAGAGATCCGGGATCAGTAAAAGGATAAATACCAACAGGAAAATCCGGGTATGCATAAGAAAAGAGGTTACAAATGCCGGGCGGAAGTAAAATTAGCACAAAATAGCAAACAACTCACACAGTAATGCAGACATAACAGTCAGGAAAAGGATTCAGGGCACTGCAATGCACTGGAAAAACCAATCCGGATAAGAGACACTTTGCCGGAAACGAGCTTGATCAGGGCTTAAAACCGTATGCTCCAGCCCACATTGGGCATAAAGGGGAAAAATGACCTTTGCATCAGGGTTATGCGCTTGTACCGGGTGTTGTTGGGGCCAAAGTTTTCTATCTCTGTGAAATAGAATGCATTGGGGTTGCGCTGATTGTAAAGGTTGATTATTCCAAGCGTGAACGTGCGCAGGTATCTCTTTTTCTGTTTGTGAAAATTAAAACTGATATCGAGCCTGTGGTAAGGTTTGGTTTTAAATTCGTTGCGTCTTGAGTAGATGTACATCTCATTCATATGGGTATAGTCTCCTGCCTCAACCGGAACATAATACTTCGAAACCGGCAATGTGAGCCTGTATCCCGAATTAAACACCCAGGCGAGCGAAAGGTCAGCATCTTCATCAATTTTTAGCATCATGGCTATGTTAATACAATGCCGCACATCAAACTGATCAGGAAAAATCAAGCCATTGTTGATTTCATCAAATTTTCTCTCGCTTCGCGCCAGTGTATAACTGATCCATCCTGTGGGATTTCCCTCATTCCTGGTGGCCATAAATTCAGCTCCATATGCCCGGCCTTTGCCGTTCCCGGCAAAAAGGGCTTCCCAGTTTTCGCGCCCTTCCCATAACGATGCACCATCTTTGAGCATTGCCAGCTGGCTGAAATGCTTGTAATACAATTCACTGGTGTAAATTATACCATTGCCGGATCTGTATTCCAGTCCGGCCGAAAGTTGTTTCATAAGCGAAGGCGGTATACTTTTGGTTGCCGGAAGCAGGTATTCTACCGGCATTCCAATGCTGTTGTTTCCGGTAATGTGCATATTCTGGCTCATCTGATCAAACGATACAAAACTGTTAAGGTTTTTGTTGTGATGAAAGTTTGCCTTTATCCTGGGTTCCGGTATAATGTAAAACCGGTTGTTTATTGTAAAAGTGTTGATTCGTCCGCCCAATTCCAGCGTGTGACCTGCCGGCCGGGTAATTTTTCCGCCAAAATAAATTATGCCTTCAAAAGCCTGCATCAGCATTTTGTGATTGTGACCGGATTGAAACTGCTGATTGCCATCTGAAACATAATAGGTGTAGTTGTTGGGCCTAAAGTACCTGTATGTGAGTTGTATACCTGAATAAATCCGGGTTTCAGGATTTATATAATACTCTGTTCCAGGTTTCAGACTGATTTCTCCGATGCCCGAAAGTAATTGATTTTCAGTAATATATTTATTATTCCCGTTGCTGGTTTCCGATTCCAGTTGGTTGTTGACTCTGTAGCGGGTAAAATGCAGGATGGTATTGCTGAAAAGCCGGCTGCTGAACAAATGGTTCCACCTTAAGGCCGCCATGGTATTGCCCCAGCGGTTAGTTTGCATGTAAAAGTCTGTGCCGTCATCTGTTTTTTCCCTGAAACCTGCCAGGGTTTTGTCATCTCCATTGTAGAGACTGAAGTATACCCTGTTGTTGGTGTTGATTATGCGGCTGAGTTTAATATTCAGGTCGTAAAAATTATAACCTACCGTTGAGCCCGAGTTTGCACGTTGTGCCAACGGTTTGGCAATAAGGTCGAAATAAAAACGGCGGAAACTGATCAGGTATGAGCTTTCATTTTTCCGGATGGGGCCATTCAGTGAAAACCTTGCCGAAATAATCCCCAAACTCAGGTTTCCTGAAGTTTTGCTCAGATTTCCATCTGCCATGCTCACATCCAGCACTGATGACAACCGACCACCGAATCTTGCAGGGAATCCACCTTTAATGAGTGTTGAACTTTTTATCGCGTCGGTATTAAAAGCAGAAATGAAACCGCCCAGGTGATTAATGTTGTACAGCGGCACGTCATCAAGCATGATCAGGTTCTGATCGGGTGATCCACCGCGCACATGCAGGCCGGATGTGCCTTCGTGCCCCTGCTGTACACCGGGTGTAAGCTGGTAAACTTTTATCAGGTCAGTTTCACCCCCTAAAGCAGGAAGGGATTTGATTACCTGTGCAGTCAGCCGGTGCATACCCGGCGACGAAGTACCGCCTGAACTATTTCCCGATATAATTTCTACCGGCCTAAGCTCTAATCCGGCCTTTAAACGGATATTCACCAAAGTATCCTTCATCAGATTATTCAACATCAGGGTGTCGCTGAGGTACCCGACATAAGTTATTACAAGCACAACGGGGTCACCTTGCGGTAAGCCCGGGGTTATGCTGAAAAAGCCATAACCATTTGTGCTTGTGCCTTTGGCGGTATTGGCCAAGTAAATACCGGCATACAATAACCTTTCACCACTTTTGGAATCCGAAACAAAACCGCTGATGGCTTGCCCGGTAACTCCTTTTTGCATCAGCAATGCTATTATGAAAACAAGCAAAATGAGGTTATGGGAAACTGAATAACGGTTCTTCTTATCTGAAATCATATACAACAGTATCGCGGGTGGAGGTAAAAAGCGAGAACAATCCGGCACCATTTTCAATGTTGCCGTTAACAGAAAACGGCAAGGTCATTCCTGACCAAATGCCGCTCTCGTTGTACATGAATTTATAGAGCGATTTGAAGTAGTTGTAATGCTCGCGGGTAACGCTTCTGAGCTCCGAAACCACAATCACTTTTTGCAGGGTTTCAGTAATGAAGAAGAGAGAGTAGTACATCGGTATGCTTACCTGGGAGCCATTGAACATGGCATCGCTGAAAAGCATGGTGATGGGTTCGTATTGCATGATATCCTCATTTACCATTATTGGGTCAAACGACCTGAAATAATGGTACCCAAAGCTGCTGGCTGAATCATCCTTAATCTGCGTGACAGTAAGACTAAATTCGTAATAATTGGTTTCGCCGGAAGGGTCATCGAAACTCAGTTGAACCTTTGAATAATAAACATCCTCAATAAGCAGGGCGGAAGGAGTAATTTCAATGCTGTGGGCAATGGTGCTTTCGGGAATTAAGGTCTGGGCAATGGTGTGCCCGCCTTCGGCACCGATTACCTGCAACGCAACAGTGTCGCCGGGTTGAGCTGATAAGCCTTCTGCAACAAATCTATTTCCGTTATACCTGAGCGGGACTTGAGTTCCGTTATGAATCACAAAAGCTTCTGCTGTTGAATCGCAGCCTCTGTAACGGGTTGTGTCGTAAATATGCTGTGTACGGGCAATATATACCTGCAACGTATCATTATACGATTGGCTGGCAAAGGCAACGGTAATTGTTTCCGCCCGAGGAATATCCATATCAACCGGCGTTTCACAAGCGGTAAATAAAAGAACAAACGCTGAAAGAAAAAACAAAACCGTTTTTTGCATAACTAAAGGAAAAAGCTCCCTGATTTTGCATACAGGGAGCTGATTATTTATTACTTAAAGTGAAAGTTAATCTTGTATGTAGGGACAAACTTTGTGCCTTCAAACTGCACATCCGGTGAATATTTTGCCATGAGATCAAGGCTAACCTTGTTCTTATACAGTTTAATGCCAATACCGGCAGAACCGTACCAGCTAAATTTATTATTACTCCAATCAGGCTCAGGCAATCCATCCTGATAATACTTCCCGAATTGATAGTATGTACAAGTCTCGACCAAAATACGCATTGGTCTGTCAGTAAGAAAAGCGTACCTTGCCAGAAGCCCGATATTGGTTCTGGAAGACTTATACCATCCATCATCATGCGAAGAATACATGCCGGAAACCTCAGTTCCTAAGGAAAGTTCCTTATAAACCTTTAGGCCATATCTGATAGCAAATACTTTACTGTTATACCTGAGGTAACTGATATCTGCAATTTCGTATAGATATGGGTTCAATTGCAGCCCAACAAACTGCTGTTTTTCAAAAGTTACTGAAGAAACCGGGTTTTGAGAACACAGCCCTATCGGCAATAATAAGGAAAGTGTGGTTAAAAATTTGAATTGCATTAAAAACCAGGAAGATTGCATAATGTGAAATTAATTTTTAGGGAACATTTCATTCTTTTCAATCTCGGCAACTTCACCATATCTTATTCCTTTGTGATGAATCTGACATGAACTATAACCGAAGTCCACATCGTGCGTTGTAAGCAAGATTGTTCTTATAAAATCTGCTGCATTCTCAACTTCATCATAATTGCTTGGAATTGTTATTCTTGGATAAGAAGCACCTTCCTGATAATAGCCCTGGTTATTAGCTTGAATTATTGTATGAATTTTGGCTTGTACCCAAGCTCCAGACCAATGTTGCTGTTGCGATGTTGTTCTACCTTCATAATAGTTCATACCATCAAAGTTATTAACATAAAGCCTTGCTACTATTCTTCTATCAGACCAACTTGGAAAATATACAGTCCTATAACTATACATTCCTTTTGTACTTGAAAGATTAGTAGATGTATACACAATATCTGAATCATTCAAGGCTAAAGTTGTATTCATAATAATATCTAACTTTTCGACATTTTTTGTTGAAAAATTAAATTCCTCTGTCAAACGGTAAATTGTTTCACCAATCTGAAAGACACCACCTTTATTTACCAGGTGGCTTAATAGCGATACCATCGGCATTTCCCAAAAGACCGAATTATCATCTAGAATTATTCTTTTGAAACAGTCGGGATTTTTTGCTCTGTATTCATCAAAGTTATCTGGTTCATTAATTCTCATTCCTTCGTAATAGACTTCCGAGAATGAAATGAAGCCAAACTTTCTGTTAAACTCGTAAATCAATTCGGGATTGATTTCGTTTTGTCTTATCCAATCCAGATGTTGATTAAAAGTTGCAGTATCTTTAAAAAACAGATACCCGTTTTTTAACTGAATCCCGGAGTTTATTGTTCCTAAGCCGGTTGTTTCGCTGTCTTTCTTACAGCCAGCAAGTGTAACTATTAGCACAAATAGCGCAAAAAAAATGTTTCTTAAGGTGTTCATAGTTTCTGTAATTTTGCGCTTGTTACCGGTTGGCAGGGGAGCGGTTGCCGGTTAGCTTGTCAGAGTAAGGGCAGCCAACTCCCCGTGGCCGGTAATAAGCCGGTTAAATTTAATGGGTTAATTGCGGTTTATGATTATTGAGATCATTCCAATACCATTATTGGGGGGCATAAAGTTTCACCGGCTATTTTTAACCTCATTTCTGAATCCGGACTCAGTTTTTAAACTGGCTTATACCCGAAATGATTTTTGAGTTTTAATCAACTTTAGTATTATTTTCTCCTTCCTTATTTTTAAATCTTTTATCCCGGCACTTAAATTTTTCAATTATACGATATATCCCGACCTTTATCCTTAATGTCGCATCAAATGTATAACAAAATATTGTATATTACAAAAGTACGAATTTCTTTATATATTGGGAAAAAATAGTATTTTTGTGCCTTAA
>JALHHH010000096.1 GCA_022837485.1 Bacteroidales bacterium | reverse complement strand
GTGGACCGATCAGCAGGTTCCAGTCTCCAATGCCGCTTCATCAAAAGTGCATCCTGTCATCAACGAATTCCAGGACAATCAATGGATTATTGCCTGGGAGGACAACCGCAACGGAGCCTCCGATATCTACGCCCAGAACCTGCTGCTCGACGGAACGCTGGGAGCCTGGGATCCTGCATTTGGAAGCATTCAGGGACAGGTAATGCTGAACGGCGGAAACGGCAACGTAACCCAGGTTTTGTTAACAGCCGGAAATGTTTCCACTCTCCCCGACCCTACCGGAATCTATTTCATGACAGTACCCACGGGAACCTATACCGTAACCGCAACCCTCGGGGGATATTATCCGGGTGCTCAAACCGGAGTAGTAGTACTTGAAAATCAGTCAACCACAGGCATTGACTTTTTTCTTGACCCTATGCCGACAACCGGATTTATATCTGGATCCATTATACTGGAAGGTGGAAACGGCAGCGTTACCGATGTTATTGTTTCCTCAGGAAGTTATTCAACCAGCCCGGATCAGAGCGGCTATTACACCCTTGAAGTCCCGGGAGGTTCGTGGGATGTGGAAGCATCTTTGCAGGGATATACGCCGCAGATACGAAGCAGCATCACCGTTACCCCGGGAAATACAACACCTAATGTCAACTTCAGTCTGGTACCGCTTCCGTCAACCGGTTATATTCAGGGATATGTTTCCGTTGAAGGCAATGTTTACAATCTTACGGAAGTAACCGTAATGGCCGGCACACAAACCACACACCCTTCAGAAAATGGATTTTATTATCTTGAACTTGAAACCGGAGTTTATGAGGTAAGCGCAAACCATATATGGACACAAATCGCTGTCATACAAAATGTTCAGGTTGAACCGGGACTAACAACCACGGATGTCAATTTCAACCTCATCCCATACAGAAGAGATCTTATCGTAAAAGCGACCGACCAAAACGACAATGCCATTTATCCATGCAGCATACAGATCAACGGGCCCGGACAGACATATTATGTTGCAATGCTTCTGGAGGATTCCGTAATCTTAAGCAATGTGGTTTACGGATATCACCAGGGATCCTGCATCTACTCCGGCGCCGGAACGGTGTTTGCCGACACCCTTGTTGATGGAAATAACGACATCATGCATTTCCATTTTGTTATCGATCAGGCAACATATCAGATAGTAAACCCGCTCTTGCTCGATGTGATCCCCAATCCTTCTGCTTCCATGAGTGTCGTAAAGTTTACAGTACCATCGTCCGGCAACTACCACCTTTCGCTGATATCTGGCTCAGGATCAATAATAAGCAGATATCCGACCGGAATAATCTCAGGAGGTACGCATCGGTTGCATTTTACCTCAATTACTGAACCCCAGAGCCTGAAGCCTGGAATCTACGTTATTCAACTTAGCGGAGAAGGATGCAATATCAGCAAGAAAATCCTGATTAATCAGATTTCCCACTGAATTATAACACGTATTGTTCGTTGTGCTGAGAATGAACAATTCCTGCCTATTTTTGTCATTTTAAAAGTAATTGGGAAAATCAACTCTAAAAACAATTGAAATGAGAAACATCAGCAGGAAATTTTATTTGCCATTTCTATTAATTACCTTACTTTCAGCAACTATTGCATCTTGCAACAGGGGCAAAGTGACTGAATCTGCACAAACCCTTCCCGAAGGCGTACATGCTGTAGAAGTAATAGATGTAATACAAACATCAAATTATACGTATCTGGAAGTTTTTGAAAACAATAAAAGCTACTGGATCGCCGTCACCGCCAGGGATGCCAAACCGGGCGACGTAATTTATTTCAGCAGCGGAATGGAAATGAAAGATTTTAACAGCCGCGAGCTCGGAAGAACCTTTGCTTCCATACTTTTTGTAGACGATGCATCCGATTCCCTTATCATGCCAACCCAACCCCAGTCTAAAGGAAGTCTGCACCCCGACCGAATCCAGGGAGTTGAAATTGAGCATGTGGAAGACGGTATTACCCTTGGCGAACTTTTCGCCAACAGCAGTAAATACGAAGGCAAAACTGTGAAAATCAGAGGAATGATTGTTAAGGTAAATCAAAATATCATGAACCGGAACTGGGTGCATATTCAGGACGGAACCGGTGCAGGCGATAACTACGATCTGACAATTACCACATTAGATGCCGTCCGCAAAGGATCGGTTGTGACGTTCGAAGGAAAGATTATCCTTAACAAGGATTTTGGTTCCGGATATTCGTATGATATCCTGATGGAAGAAGCCAAAGCCTCGGATGAAAAGATCATTGAACCGGAAATCTGATTGAAGTTTCGAAAAAGAAAGCGGGCCTGGTTTCAGCGCCCGTTTTTTTTATCTGCTTTTCATACTCCGGAAATAATTCCAAGCCTGCTGAGTATTGACAGGGCAACATAGTTTCCGGTAGCAAAGCAGCCATGAATAAGCCATCCTCCGGTTGGAGCATCCCAGTTGAGCATCTCACCCGCTGCGAAAACCTCCGGTAACTTTTTCAGCGACAAATCAGAATTTACCTCTTCCAGAGCCAATCCTCCTACCGAAGAAATCGCCTCCTCAACCGGACGCAGGGAGAGTACCGGCAAGGCAAGCGATTTAATTGCGCCGGCGAACAGCAACGGATTTTCAAATGCATTCTTTCCGGTCAGCAATTTTGCCAGCGCCATACTTTGCGGTTGCAGTCCAAATGCCTGGCGGTAATTCCCGGATTCCGCTCGTTTCAACCCAAGGCGCGAAACCAGCTGCTCTGCATTGTTCACCGGCTTCAGGTCAACCTTCAGCTGCAACGGCCGCCTCTCCTCCTCCATTTTCCGTAGAGAGGGTATCAGCGGGTACAGAGCGTAGCCTTCAAGTCCGTAGCGGGTTATTAGCACCTCGCCGGTACTTGATTTCTCATCGCAGCTCAAGCAAATATTCTTCAATGGCTTACCTGCATGATGCAGTACAAAATTGTCTGGCCAGCTCACATTAACACCACAGTTTGACGGTCGGAATGGAAGCGTCTTTATTCCATGCGAACGAAAGATATCAGTCCATTTTCCATCCGAACCGGTTTGTGGCCACGATGCACCTCCCAAAGCAACAACAACGTAATCTGCTGACAAGTTTACTCTTACGTCATTTTGAAAAATTAAGCAGGAATTAGAGGAATCGATAGATTGAAGTGAACAACCGGTATGCATTGTACATCCCCTTTCCTCAATAGATGTTGTAATTGCCTGCAGAACCATCCGGGGAGTTATGCCCTTTTCAGGAAATATTTTTCCACTGCTGCCGGTAAAAACACCTACACCCAGCTCGTTCATCCAATCCAGAAGGGCTTCTAGGGAAAATTTATTCAAAACGGCATCCATAAATCCCGGCGGACTATAGACAGATGCCATTCCACCTGGAGGAGGGTAATGCGAAAGATTGAGTCCGCCTTTCCCTGCCACCAGAAATTTCCGGCCGGGCATCGACTCTTTCTCGTACAGATGAACATCACAAAAGGGAGCCAGCACCCATGCAGCCCGCAGACCTGCCGGCCCTCCCCCAAAGATCAGAACCTTCGGTTTTATAGAGAAATTTTTATCGGAATTTTGCAGGTCTGTTTGCATCGGATTGGTTTGTAAGGAAGAAGAAATGAACTCTGTAACGGCAAATGTACAAAAGCCGGGACAACACCAATTGAAATCCGGTTTTACTTATTATTCATCAATAGCTGCAGACGCACAGATTTTGCAAATCGCAACTGAATCCTTCTAAAACAAAAGTATATTTGCATTTATTTGTCGCATTTATTTTAACCTGCCAAAAACAACTCTCTGTGCACAAATATCTCTTACGCATCGCAATACCGGCAATACTACTGTTAATACCGCCTGCAGTGCGGGCCCAGGCCTGGAAATCAAAACCTTTCGCATTGAGTATTTCAAACCATGCCACCCTGCCGGTTTTGGAAACATTCAGTGCCCTGGTTAAACCTCCACTGCATCCGGGAATTGCACTAACGTATGAATTTGGATGGAAGGAGACTCTTAAAAACCCCATGTTCCGAAACATTAATACCATAGACCTCGGCGGAAGCAGGGTTTATACCGGAAAATGGTTTCAAAATGCCGGGATTTCCTATCATTATCACCAGCACCTCCAGCAAGCATTTGCTCTCACTACTCAGGCAGGATACCGCCGATATATCGGAAAATTTTCTGCTCAGGTTTCCCTTCATGCAGGTTACCTCCACTCCTTCCGGTTTACCGAGCACATGGTACAGGATGCCGGTGTATGGAAAGAAACGAAAACGACAGGCAGATCCCATCTTATAGCAGGAGGCGGATTCGGAATCGGTTACGATGCAGGCTACAACTATAATACACGCCGTATTTTCATCCATTACGACTACAGATTGCAGTACCCGTTTGATGTAAACTTTGCCGAACCTCTACCCTGGGGAATTTTATCCGTTGGGTTACAGTTCACTCTATTCAAAAATTCGGACGGAAAGTCAGGCCCCTCTCTAAAACAACTCCCATGTCCGGTTTCCTGAAAACTCTGATACTGCTGCTGGCAGCACAACTGTTTATAGCCTGCAGCGATGAAGCCCTGCACAGACCTGGTTTAACCGACTGTAACCTTGAGAACGATACACTCTGGCAAACCAACTCCGATTCACCGCTTTACACATCAATACTTCGGAAATACACAAAACGGGGCATTCCCGGGATAACCTTACTTGTTTGCGACAGCAACGGAATTTTTATTGGTTCAGAAGGTTATGCCGACCTTAGTTCCCGTTTGCCGCTTCAGCCATGCCATATTTCAAATCTTCCGGGCATAACCGACATGATGCTTGCCGTTACCGCTTTAAGACTGATGGAAAAAGGCCTGATGACGCCCGATGACCCAATCGGGCGTTTTATCCCGGATGAATTGCTGAAAAAGCTTGACAACGGCAAGCAACAAATAAAAATCAGAAATCTCCTGAATCAAACATCAGGCTTTTTTGATGTTACACGAAGCCGGGATTTCCAGCTGAACATCATGCAAAATCCTGTACGAACATGGTTCGCGGATGAATTGCTTGATTTTGCCGAAAACAGAGATGCCGCTTTTGAATTCAGGCCCGCCGACACCGCCGGATATTCAGCCACCAACAGCATACTTTTGAGTATAATTGTTGCACAGGCTTCGCATATACCGCACGACCTTTCCATGCGCAGCGAACTGTTTTCCCCGCTCAATATGAACAATACCAGGTATTACTGGCACGATGCACTTCCTGCTTCAGGAGTAGTTCAGGGCTACGGAAATTTGAACGGCGATGGAGGACTTGAAAACATTTCGCACTGGAATACCGGATTCGGCAATGGTTTCAACGGCATATATTCTAACATTTACGACGTGTATCTTTTCGCGGATGCACTTTTTTCGAGGAAAGTTCTTTTGTCTCCCGCTACGCTGGGCCTGATGACTCAATTTCATAACGATACCATTGGCGGCATACAGTATGGTTACGGATGCGTGAAGGAACATTTTACATTCAGCGGTGGCAGTACCCCGGCATGGGGAATTTCCGGTGCCGACCCGGGCTACAGTGCCGGACTGTATTATTTCCCGGTACAGGATGCCATTATGGTTTACATAATAAACACGGGATACGGTTTAACACAAGAATCCACCATCTCCCTGTTCCGCAATTCGGTTGCAGAGATTATCGGCCGTTAACCCGGCGAAAATCAATACAGTGAATAGAAAAACAAGACCCGCTAACCAGTTTTAACGGACAAAAACAAGCCGCATCCCGTAAATGGAATGCGGCTGTTATCAATCAACACAAAAAAGGTTCAGTTAAGCAGCACAAAGCTGAAATTACCCGTTACCGGGTTTGGTACAGCAATCATGGCTTTAGAATAATTCAGCAGATTCCTGACCAGCGAATCATCCGGAGTATCATTCAGGGGGCTTGTCCTGATATTTTTTAGGGAGTACCCGCCTTCCTGCATCTTTAATTCGCTTTGTTTGTGATTAAGGGTAAAGTTATGAGCCATAGGCTGTTTTTGATTTGTTTCAATTTACAGAATAGTAACGAGTCTGTAGTTTGATTATTATCAACGGCCAGGAATATTTTTTTAAATCACAAAAAAAAGCAGGAAAGCCCGTTGGTTTCCTGCTTCAACCTTAAACAACTGCCTTACACGGAAAGCGAAATTTCGTTTTTCTCTATCAGTTTCCTCAAATTAATCAGGGCATAGCGCATCCGGCCCAGAGCCGTATTGATGCTCACCTCGGTTTGCT
>JALHHH010000157.1 GCA_022837485.1 Bacteroidales bacterium | reverse complement strand
TTTGGCAGGTAGAACTCGGCCCAAAAATGCCCACCCAACTGTCCGGAGAAAACCTGAAAGCCTCCCGGCGCCCTTGCCGGTATTCCTATGGATCTACAGAGAGCTGAGAAGATCATCGACTGAGTGCCGCAATCACCATAACCGTGTTCGAAAGAGTAGAGGCTTTCCGGAATCCCAGCCGCCTCTATTGAAACGTGAGCCATAAAAGTGTATTTGATGTTTTCGACTACGTAGTAGTATAGTTTTTTTGCCTGTAGGTAAGGATTGGTCTCATCTCCAACAACGCTTCTGGCAAGCTGCTCAAATCTTTCATCGAAGTAGATGCTTCCTTCTGACTTCGTGTAGTCCTTGTAAAGCGAGCTTCGTATTCGCCTACCTGATCTGGATCTATATCGAACTGTTGCTGGTAGTGTGTGAAAGTAAACTTCACTGAGATATCCAGATCCTCAACGAGGTTCGAAAGATCGAATTCGAAGAGAACATATGCTATATCGCCGGAGGTTCTGGGAATGCCGACCACCGCTTCCTTCGGGGTCACCTCAAGCAAAGAAATATTCTCTTGAGCGGCCGTCTGCAGAGGAAGGGGGAACCAGATTCTCAACGAACCCTCATCCGGCAGCAGAGATCTTTCAGTATGCACTTTGTACTCCACGAGGTAGTTTTTCGGGTTGAAATACGGGCTGTGAGCTGGCTTGAAGGTGGCAAAAGGTGTTTGCCTCGGTCCGTATTCTTCCAAGAGGTATCTAACCAGCAAGACATTGCCCGCCGACCACTCTGGCACCCTGTTTACCAGTTCAGGGTCCCTGGTGAAGAGATTGTGCTCCATGTCACAGTAGTACATCTCTACGCCGTCCACGATAGCTCTCTGGATGTCTCTTTCGATAATGAATTCTCTAACTTCTTCATCACTCTTGAGCTCGGGATAATGTTTCACAATTATCTCTTTAGCCTCTTCGAATGTCAGCGAGAATTCCAGGGTGCTTTTCAGTTCGTTCTGTCTTCTCAAATACTCGTCGGACCGCTGGAAGAAATTACCGAAAGCGACTGTCGAAATGAGAACGATCACAAGAACAAGTTTCAATTTCATAGTTTATCCCCCTTTTCTGTTCCCTGATTTGTCACAACAAAGAAAGTATATAATGATTGACTTTCAAAATTAAAACAATGAATGTAGTCTTTTGATGAATATCCTTGCCTTGTGATCTCAGAAAAGAGTAAATTCAGATCGGAGCACTCAAATATTGAGGCTAAACAGTTAATCCCCGGTTCTGGATTTTTATTTGACCAAATGCTGTATTTACTAATGCCAGAAGCTTAGGGGTTAATTTGATCAAATATGTTGGTGCGTTAGTTTTCCTTTTCATTTGTCCCCTTATTTAGCTGTTTTCAGATTTCTTGCTGTCAAAGTTGAGTATGAGCTCGAGAGTCTCTCTTGTAGTTGCGACTTTGATTAATACTCTAACTCGCTCCTCAA
>JALHHH010000019.1 GCA_022837485.1 Bacteroidales bacterium | reverse complement strand
CAGGGAAGTTATGAGTCTCCCCCCAGACCCCCCTCATGTCAACAATAACAATTATATTTGTTTAAAATATTGTCCAAAGGGATTAGACCATCTCAGTTTGTAACATTAGAGTACGTTACCATAAAACAGCAGCTGTACGAAAACGGCTGTTTCGATATTATAACGGAAGCATAGTTCCGTTTTTCATTGTGTGCAAGCAACCGAAAGTGTCCCGGGTAATCATTCTCTGGTTTCCGTATAATTCGGGCCAAATCCTAAACGCGACTAAAAATTTAGGACAAACGGGATGTTACTTTTTTGGTGGCCGTTCCTCTTTCCGTTCTGCCGGTAAGTTATCCAGCTGGTACAATATAAATTTATTATGCCATGCAAATATTGGTTGGTAATTAAAAATAATAAATATAACTTTATCGCTTCAAGCCGATATACTTTATTAATACCGCCATTCAACGTCGTTATGAATGCATTAAACTTTACCGCTTTCGATACCGAAACCGCGACCTCCGATCCGGTGAGCATCTGTCAGATCGGTTTTGTGGCAGTACGCAACGGACAAATAACCCTTAAACAATCGTACCTCATTCAGCCTCCCGGGAATGCGTACAACGCGAGAAATTCATGCATTCACGGCATCGATGCCTGCAGAACGGGGAATCAGCCCCTGTTTCCGGACGTATGGATGCAGATTGAACCGTATTTTATCAATACGCTGCTGGTTGCGCACAATGCGGCCTTCGATCTGAAGGTCTTAAATGCCGTATTAGCGTATTATAATCTGAATACCCCGGAATTCCGGTGCGATTGTACGTACAGGATGTCGCGGCTCAGCCTGAAGGCCCTTTCTGAGTCGTTGCAGATTGAGATGGAGAGGCACCACGACGCCCTTTCGGATGCGCTGACCTGTGCCAAAGCGTATATGCTTTTAAACCAGGGCATTGTACCTGATCTTTTACGTATACGGGAAACCGCAGGGCATGATCCGTTTGCCGGGCATACGCAATTGTCGGGCAGCATTTTAAAGCCGGATTTTGAAAATGTGGCAGATAAAAACAATCCCTTTTTCGCGAAAAAAGTTGTTTTTACCGGTGTTTTGCAGTTGCTGCCGCGGGAAGAAGCAGCAGGTATCATCCAAAAGATGGGTGCCGACATCGACACCTCCGTTACTAAAAGAACGGATTATGTGATCGTTGGTTACGGTGCCGGGCCCAAAAAGCTGAAGAAGATCGATGAGCTTAACGCCAACGGATCCTCCATCCGGATAATACAAGAAGACGAATTTCTTTCGATGCTGTGACCGGTAGTATCCCTTTTCACTCCGCCAGCAACGCCTCTTCCGGCACCTTTCCGGTGAGGGTTTTCAGGAAGGCGGTGATGTTGCCGATTTCTTCGGGAGTAAGGGTTTTGTTGAGTTCGGCGCGGGCCATGACGTCCACCGTTTTTTCCAGGTCGGTAAGGCTGCCGTCGTGCAAATAGGGCCAGGTCACGGCTACGTTGCGCAACGAGGGGACTTTGTACACGTCGCGGTCGGCTTCGTCGCCGGTTACCTGCATTTTGCCGGTGTCGTCCACCTCGCTTCCGGTGTATTCCTTATGGGTGCCGAAAAGCGGGTACTTCTGAAACATATTTCCGCCAAGCAGAGGGCCGTTGTGGCAGGCCGTGCAGCCCGTTCCAATGAAGGAACCGAGGCCGTCCAGCTCTTCTTCGGTAAGTACGCTTGCATCTCCCGTCAGAAAAAGATCGAAACGTGCGGGGGTGAGCAGGGTGCGTTCGAAGGCTCCGATCGCCTTGCGCATGTTGGTAAAGGTAAGAGGCTCTTTTTCATCGGGGAATGCAGCCGCGAACATTTTCACGTAGTATTCGTCTTCCGCCAGCCTGCTCATTACCGTGGCTTCGGAGGGCATGTTCATCTCCACCGGATTCATCACCGGACCCCCTGCCTGCTCTTCCACATCTTTGTTGCGGCCATCCCAGAACTGCAGGAAATGCAGGGCTGCATTCAAAACCGTGGGGGAGTTGCGGGTACCGGGAGAGCCGTTGTCGCCCGGACTGGTAGGAAGGTTGTCGACACCAAACTTCTGAAGGTCGTGACAGGTGTTGCAGCTCTGGGTCTGGTTGAACGAAAGGCGGGTATCGTAATACAAAGCCTTACCCAGTGCAACTTTTTCGGGTGTCAGCGGATTTTCGGGGTTCAGGGCTTCCGCCGGAAGAGGCTTGAAGAAATTGCCGGCCAGGGTCATGAGACTGTCGGCTTTGTGCTGAAGCGCTGCAGCCTGGTCGTTGCGGCCTGATTTACAGCCGAAAGCAAATAGAAGGAGGGCAATGCTGATAAGTAGTTGTGTCTTTTTCATAGGAGGGAGAAGTTTTTTGTAAATATACAAATGGAAACGTTCGGATGAAGGGTAAGGTTGAGGTTGAGGGGGATTTGGGTACGGATGGGGATTTTGTGTTTGAGGGGGCAGAGGCAGGAGGCAGGAGGTAGGAGGTAAGAAGTAGGAAGTAAGAATTTGATTTGTGTACGGACCGGGATTCACGAAGGAGGCGAATAATTCAGCATAAGCAAACGTATACGTGCGGCAGAACATACAATAATGCATGCAGAACATGCAATAATGCATGCAGAACATTCAATAATGTAAGCAGAAACTATATGTATGTCCCCTGAAGTTAAGGTTGAATCGGCCGGAACGATGCAAATGCCGGAAGAAATTTCACGAAAGTCGATAAAAGTTTCACGAAAGCAAAACGAAACCATACGAGCGTGTGGTTTAAGCCACAAAAGCAAAAAATATGAACCGGTAAATGAAAAGGGAAGGTATATACGAGGGAAACGAAAGATGTGCCGGTTCTCTTTCCCAATCTTTTCTCGGGGGGGATGGCTGGAACCGGTGGGTCGGTTTGCATTGTAAATCAATTAAAATTAGTCCGGGTTTAATGAAAAGAACCATCAGAGAACGAGCATTTTACATAAAATCACCGCTTATGATTAAAACGCTGTTGAATTTCCTGTTGCGGTGCGTCGGATGGCGTACGACCAACGGCCGGGAAGTAGATGGATCGGGAAAGGGAAATGTTATTGCTTCAGGCGCAGTTAAAACGGATTCCGGATTGCTAACCAAATCTTACCTTTGCGCTGAAAGCACTGGCGGGCATAGCGGAATTGCGGAGAGCAGAGGAGCAGTACTGTACGGCCGTGAAGCGTCGTACCTTCTGTAAACGGCAAGCCGGAAGATTGTAAGGCATCTCCCGGCTTGTTTTTCTTTCCTGAAAAGGGAAAGGCATTGAGGATTAATCCATAACCTCAAAGGTAATTTTGCAGTTTACCCTGAATTCCGTGATTTTATTTTCCTTAACCACGGCACTCATATCCTGGATGTAAACGGATGTGATGCCCTTCAGGGTCTTTGATGCCGTGTCGACGGCTTTTTTTGCTGCATCTTCCCAGCTTTTTTCGGAGGAAGCAAGGATTTCAATTACTTTAAGTACTGCCATTTTTTGATGTTTTAAAGGTTAATAACGGATTGATTAAAAATTTGCCGCCGGAATGCATACTCGTAGTGGGAATCGTCAGGACTTAAAATGGTACATACCGGACATGCCGCTTTGTTTCCCTTTCCTTTGCGGGAAAGCGTCCCGGTGAGAGAATCTTTTCCGGGCAGACAAACGAATTCCGGCCGGACGAATTATCGATCCGGCAGGGAACAAAAGCCTGCGGAAAGCAGGCGATAATTCCAAAGATACGCAAAATGGGAAGGCGGGGCCATTAAATGAGGAGAGAAGTGATAAGTGTTATTGGGCATTTTGGGTTTGGGAAAATGGGAAGGGAACGGCTCGCGGTCCGATGCTGCCGGTTTAGAACCTGAATTCTACTCCCGCATAAAAATGTCTGGGCAGGCCCGGGTAATAATAACGCGGTTCGCCGCTGCCGAACGCTGGTGCATTTACCAGAAGCATAGAGGCATAGTGCGTACCGGTAAGGTTCTGGATGCCTGCATATATATTCAGATTTCCGGCTTTTTTCAATGGGAACGCCGACTGTAATTTCAGGTGGAGCAGAAAATAGCTCCCGTAGTTCAGGGTGTTGGCATCGTTCAGGAACTGACTTCCCGTATACTGAAGGCGGGCGTGGATTGCGAGATCAGCGGCTGGATTCCAGAGGAGCTGCAGTTGTGCATTTTGTTCGGGGATTCCGGGAAGTTTGTTGCCGTCGTAGGTATTCCCATCGTCGGTAAAATCGATGAAGCGGTTTCGCGAAAAGGCATAGCTTAACGCGGATGTCAGTTTCCCCGGGAAGTTCCGGAAATCGAAAATGCGGTTTCGCAGCAGCAGTTCCATGCCGTGATGGATGGTTTTCCCGGCATTGATTCCGGTGAAAATGTCCTCGGTGATCCGCTTTGTTACCAGAAGGTTTCGGAGGTCTATCCGGTAAACGGATATTTCTGCCTCCAGTGCTTCTTCAAACAGACGCATCCGTGTTCCGGCTTCGTACTGCATGCCCTGTTCGGGTTGGATGTCAGGATTTACGTTTCCTTCGGGCAACAGGGTTTCTTCGGGCGAAGGCATGGAGAACCCGTGGCCGGCAGAGGCAAAGAAAGCAAGGCGATCGCCGGCCGCGTAGTTGATTCCGAGCCGCGGCGATGCTATCAGCGGAAAGTTCCTGCTTCCCGAACGATCGCCGTCGCCGGCAAACAGGTCGGTAAGGCGGTAGCGGATGCCGATAAGATTTCCGGCAAGCGAAACGTTAAGCTTCTGTACCGGCCGGTAATTTACGACGGCAAACAGGCTGAGATGGCTCCGGTTTTCGCGGTTTTCATTCAGCAAGTCATTGTCTTTGTCAAGTTTCCATTTATACTGCTCCACACTCCAGTCAATACCGAGCACCCAGTCGGTAAGTTTTCGTGTATGACTTAGTTTGCCGCGCAATCCGGCACTCAGCGTCCGGTCGCCGAGGTTGTTGAACGGGCGTTTTTCGTAATTATCGCTCCATTTTCCGTAAAGGGTCAGCTGGCTGCTGAGTGTGGGCGACAGGCTGTTGAAAAGGGTAACGCCAGCCAGGGCTTTGCGTATGCGCTTGTATCCCTTAATTTCGGCCCAGTTGGGGGCAGCAGCCCGCGGTTCGTTTTCAAACTGTGTTTTGCCCAGCGAACTCGGTATTTCGCCATCCGAACGCGTAAGAAACAGCGTGGATTTAAGCGTCCATTTGGGTTGTCTCCATTTGCCCGTAGTGATGAGCGTTGTCCGATTAAATTCGTTGTTGTCGCGGTATCCGTCCGAGTTCAGGTGGCTGAGGCTGCCCCACCAGCCCGATTTTTCGGTGTTGAGTGTTCCCGAGAAGCCGGTCCTCAGGGTGTTAAAGCTTCCGTAGCCTGCATTGAGTATTCCTTCCTGCCGCAATTTATCGGGAGTAAAAAGATTTATGCTTCCTCCGAGTCCCGATCCGTACAAAGCGGAGGCCGGACCCCGGATCACCTCCATCCGTGCGAGTCCGGAAGCGTCGATGTCTTCGGGCGTTGAAATGCCGTCGGAAGCCGTTAACGGGATGTCGTTGAGGTAGGCTTTGATGCGGTTGGTATTGTAGGGCGTTCTGCTCCCCATTCCCCTGATTACGATTCGGTTGGTGGCATAGGTACCGCTCTGCATGATTACGCCCGGTATGGTATTGAGCGTTGTAGCCAGGCTGGTACCGTCGGCAGGGCTGAGTTCCCTGCCGGAAACCACGGCCATATTTCCCGGGAATAATCGCAGATGGCTGCTTAAGCGAAAGCCTTCGATGGTGATTTTCTCCAGGAGAATGGCAGAATCGGGCGATTGCTGACCGTTTGCAGGAGGTTCGCCGGTTTGACCGGAAACATGGATTTGCCCCGACAGCAATAGCAGGATGAGGGGGAGTATTATGGTCAGACTTTTAACGGGCATCCGGGCAGCTATTTGAACGAAAATCCGGTTGAAGGACTGTCTCCGGCTGTTCATCCGTTGCCGGGAGACAATGGAATCATTTTTTCTCTACGGGGATCAGGCGCACGATTTTGCCCGGGGTTTCGGTTGCCACGTACAGGAGTCCGTCGGGGCTTACCACTACGTTTCTTACACGTCCGATTCCTTCCAGCAGCTTTTCAGTGTGTGTAACTGACTTGCCGTTGATCACCACCCTTTCCAGGTATTCAAACCGCAAAGAACCTACAAAGAGGTTGTTTTTCCAGTTTTTATACCGTTCGCCGGTGAGGAATGTCATCCCGCAGGGAGCGATGGAGGGGGTCCAGTAATAAACGGGCTGTTCCATGCCTTCCTTTTCCGTGAGATCGGTCAGAATGGTTCCGTCGTAATTTATCCCGTAGGAGATTACCGGCCATCCGTAGTTTTTTCCCGGTTGGGTCAGGTTTAGCTCATCTCCCCCGCGGGGTCCGTGTTCCGACACCCAGAGTTCGCCGGTTTGCGGATGTATGCAAGTGCCCTGCGGATTCCGGTGTCCGTAGCTGTAGATGGAAGGCAGTGCGCCATTTACATTTGCAAACGGATTATCGTCGGGGATGGAGCCATCGTCGTGGATGCGGTGGATCTTTCCGTTGGCATTGTTGAGCTCCTGGGGGAAAACGAAGTGCTGTCCCCGGTCGCCAATGCCGAAAAACAGATGTCCTTTGCCGTCGAAGGCCAGTTTGCATCCGAAGTGGTGTGAGCGGTCGGTATAGGGGGTTCCCCTGAAAATAACCTGCTGATCCGTAAGCTTGTTGCCATCGAGTTTTGCCCGCATGATGGCCGTATTGCTGAGGTCTTTCCCGTTTTCGGTATAAAGGGCGCTGTACGCGATGTAAATCCATCCATTCTCCTGGTAACCGGGATGCAGGCACAAGTCGAGCAGTCCGCCCTGTCCTTTCGCCCGTATGGGTGGCAGGCCATCGATGGGCGGGGATAGTTTTCCTTTAGAAAAGCGGTGGAGGGTACCGGAGCGTTCCGAAATCAGCAGGTCGCCACCGGGCAGAAATGCAAGTCCCCAGGGCACATCCAGACCGGTAACAACGGTTTCAACGATAAAATCCTGCACCTCCGACGTTGTAACATCTCCTTCTCTGAAAGCAGGTTTCAGCGTACTTCTGTCGGCGGGGATTCCTTTTCTTACGTAAGCGGCCAGTTCCCCGATTTCGGTGTCCGTAAAAGTCTGTCTGAATGCCGGCATTCCCTCTGCTTCAAGTCCCGTTTTGATGCTTCGGATGATGGAAGCATTACCGGGTTCGTCCATCCATTTTTTGGCGGTAAACTTCTCGAGTTTTTCGCCGTGGCAGCCGGCGCAATAGGTCTGGTAATTGAGGGCTGCGGGATTGTCCGGGGCGGAAGTTCCGGGTTTGGCGTTGTTATTAAACCACCTAAAGCCGGACATCACGGCAAGTGCAAATACGACGAGGCCGGCGAGGAGGATCAGATTTCGTTTCATGGCGGGAAAATAATGGTTGAAATACAAATATAGCATTAATGCATGAAGAATGCCAACCGGATAATCTGCTGTCCCTGCAAATGGTCCACCTGGACTTGAACCAGGGACCACCTGATTATGAGTCAGGTGCTCTAACCGACTGAGCTATAGGCCCGGGCAGCAATTTTGCTGCAGTTAAACCCGAATTGGGATGGCAAATTTACAAAAAAAATCAAAAAGAAAAGTAAGCAGCCCTCAATTTTCCAAATACATCCCAACTTTTCTCAAATGGTCGCTTTTCTTCGTCTCTTCTATTATAAAAACAAAGCCGCACCCCTGTGCGGCTCCGTCGTCAATGGGTTCGGATTACATTACTTTAATACGTGATACAGGGCGTGGATAACACCCGGAATCCAGAAAAAGATGGTTAGCAGCAGATTTACGATAAACGGAGTTCCTGCGTCGTCGTACTTCAGATATACGGCCAGGGGAGGCAGGATAAAGCTCAGGATTACCAGAAGAAGAGTGTCGGTGTCGGCAGCAGGGGCTACGGATGGAGCAGCCTCCGGAACCATTACCGTGGTTTCGGTGGTTGCGGGTACGGGAGCCTTTTTGCCGGCAAATGCGGCATCGGCTACATTAACGATTCCAAGCATGAAAAAAAACAACAGCACAGCGGCTGTCAACTTCGATGTAAAAAGTTTCATAACTTTACCTGGTATTAATTAGACATTGGTTTTTTGTGGGATTAAAGGTAACGATAAAAAGAGGCAGACCTTATGCGCCGGCAGTATTTTTTTTATTTCTGCTTTTCGCGGCATCCGCACATGCCACCGGTTTAAGGGGCGCCATCGTGATCGGGAATACGGAGGTTATGAGTTATTCCGTTGTTTATGAACTCGACAGAAACAACAACCTCAGCGGCTATTCGGTATGTGATATCAACGGAAGCGAGGAGACCAAAGCCCGTATCCGGGGTACTTACGACCCCAAAACACGCAGCCTGAATTTTGAAGAAGTAGTGGTTATCAGCACCCGTTCGAAGGTTCCGGTGAGTGAATTCTGCCTGATGAAGGTGAGCGGAAGGTTCGAAAAGAAAAACGGACGTACGATGTTTAACGGTACGTTTACCTCAAAATCCCGGGATCCCGGGTTGCTTTGTGAATCCGGGTCCATCGTAATGATGATGGAAGACGATGCCGATGCTCTGGCAAAAAGAGCAGCCAAAGCACTCGAAAAGCTGCCGCCTCCGGCAGAGGCTCCGCTTCCAGAACCGGAATGGACGCGTAATGTGGTGGAAGTGGAAGCCGGAAGCCTTACCGAACTCCGGATTGAATCCCCGGTGGTGCAGCTCGATCTGGTAGATGACCGTTTTCAGGACGGTGACCGCATTACGGTTCTGAAGAACAATGCCGTCATTCTTGACGCGCTCGAAATCACCAACCGCGTGAAATCCTTCCGCTTCGACCTGGAAAAGGAAGGGAAGGAGGTTACTTTTACCATCCTTGCCGAGGATGAGGGAGCCATTTCACTTACCACCGTTAAGGCTTCCATACGCAGCGGTAGCCAGGTTCACCTGCTGATGGTGAGCCTGAGCAAGGGGGAATCGGCACGCATTGTGCTGAAACTTCCGTGAACCGGCATCGTTTCGGTGCAAAGTGAATCAGAACTCAATAAAAAAACCTTCCCGCCATTCGGCAGGAAGGTTTTCGGTTCAGGTAACCGGATCCTTCCGTATTAAACTTTGGCAAGGTCGACCGTGAAGTGCCGCATTATTGGAGCTTCACCGGTGATTTTCAGTCCTTTAATAATGCTGTTGCGTCGTTCGTACACATTCCCCAGGGCGGTTGCCACATAATCCATATGGTTGTTGGTATATACTCTTCTCGGGATGGTCAGTCTCAGAAGCTCGAGTGCGGGGTATCGGTTTTCGCGGGTATCGGGGTCGCGGTCGGCGAGCAGGGCTCCGATTTCCACGCCGCGTACGCCGGATTCGAGATAAAGCTCAACGGCCAGGGTTTGTGCCTGAAACTGTTCTTTCGGGATTTGCGGCAGGAAACGCTTGGCATCCACAAAGATAGCATGACCTCCGAAGGGCTGTTGCACGGGAACGCCGAACTGAAGCAAACGTTCACCCAGGTAGGCTACCTGACTTATGCGGGTTTCTAAGTAATCGAATTCGGTGCCTTCGCGAAGACCCTGAGCCAGGGCGTTCATGTCGCGGCCCGACATTCCTCCGTATGTAATATAGCCTTCGAACATAATGTTGAACACGCTGGCTTTTTCGAACAGCTCTTTGCTGCGCATGGCAATAAATCCGCCCATATTAACGATGGCGTCTTTCTTGCTGCTCATGGTCATGGCGTCGGCATAGCTGAACATCTCGCGGACGATTTCGCGTATGGTTTTGCCGGCATAGCCTTCCTCCCTTGTTTTGATGAAATAGGCATTCTCGGCAAAACGGGCCGAATCGAAAACCATCATAATGCCGTATTTATCGGCCAGGCGGCGAACGTTGCGGATGTTTTCCATGGATACCGGCTGACCGCCCGAGGAGTTACAGGTAACGGTAACCACTATGCACGGGATTTTCTCCCTGGGGGTGGATTTCAGTACATCCTCGAGCCTGCCTAAGTCGATGTTGCCCTTGAAGGGATGCAGTACAGTGGTGTCGAACGCTTCGCCGATGGTGCAGTCCACGGCTTTTGCTTTCCTGAATTCGATGTGTCCCTTTGTGGTATCGAAGTGCGAGTTGCCCGGGATGACATCTCCGGCTTTGATGAGTGCCGAGAAGAGCACATTTTCAGCAGCGCGGCCCTGGTGGGTGGGCAGGAAATAGTCGAACCCCAGGATTTCGCTGATGGCATCTTTCATTTTAAAATAGGAAGAGGCTCCGGCATAGCTTTCGTCCCCAAGCATCATCTCACTCCACTGCCGGTCGCTCATGGCACCGGTGCCCGAATCGGTAAGCAGGTCGATAAACACCTGTTCACTTCTGAGTTTGAAAAGATTGTAATTTGCTTCTTTAATCCAGACTTCGCGCTCTTCGCGGGTACTGCGGCGGACAGGCTCCACCACTTTTATTTTATATGATTCGGCAAATGGTAATTCCATAAAATTACGGGTTTGTATTATTAAAGAAATCGATGAAAAGTAATAAGGTATCCGCTATAGCGGATGAAGCGGATTAAAACTGGTATTCGTCCCGGTTTTTGATGTTCCGGAAAATCGTTTTTGCGGTAAGCCGGTAATGGTAATGGTTAAGCATCGCTTTTCTTCTGCGGTCAAATGTAAAGCATTTTTTATAAAACCAAAATTTTTCACAATTAAATCATAAAAGCTCCTGAAATCAGATATTTGCACAGATTTATAAGGCTATCCGAAGATGAAATTCGTGCCATATATGGCATTTTTTAGATAAGTATTGCCTATCTTGCAACTTCATTTCAGCAAAAAAACCGCTTCGTTATGTTAAAACAGATCGTTTTTATCGTTGTCCTCTTGCTGACAATCAGCGTGTTCGCATATACCATCCGTCGGATAGCGGGATTCTTCCGGTTAACGGCTCCATTTCCGGTTTCCGACTGGGGCAGACGGATACAGGTAATGCTTAAGGTTGCCATCGGGCAATCGCGGATTTTCCGTTTCCCGGTAACGGGATTTATTCACGCACTGGTGTTCTGGGGTTTTCTGGTGATCACTCTTGGGAGCATAGAGATGGTGATCGACGGGGTATCGGGTCTTGAGCGGAGTATGGCCTTTACGGGATGGTTTTACGATTTGGTGATGGCCAGCGGGGATGTGATGGCCTACGTTATCATGGCATCGATTCTGTTTTTTCTGGTTCGAAGGATTTTCAGTGCCGTGAAGCGTTTTGGCGGAATCGAGATGCAGAAGAAGTCGAAATGGGATGCCGTTATAGCCCTTTTGATCATATTCATGCTTATGGTTTCTCTGGCAGGCATCAATATCGCGTATGTACAACTGCATCCCTACGATTACCAGGGGGTTTTTCCGCTGAGCACGAGGATCGGAGAACGCCTTTCCGCCTCGGTTTACCAGCTGCATGCATGGCATGAAATCTGGTGGTGGATGCACATACTGCTGATTTTCACCTTTGCCAATATTTTACCGTATTCGAAGCATTTTCACGTATTTACATCTGTGCCCAATGTACTTCTCAGCCGCCTGGAGCCGCTGGGATACCTTCCAAACATGGAAAGCGTAACGAAGGAGGTCCGGATGATGATGGATCCCTCCACGGCTTTTGCCGCAGCGCCGGAGGGTGAAGCCCCGCCCTTGCGTTTCGGGGTTAAGGATGCGGAGGATGTAAGCTGGAAGAACTATCTGGATTCGCTTGCATGCACCGAATGCGGACGCTGCACTTCGGTATGTCCGGCCAATATCACCGGAAAAAAACTTTCGCCCCGCAAGATCTTTGTCGACCTGAGGGCCAGGATGAAAGAGAAAGGCCCGGGCCTGCTCAGGGACCGGAACTACGACGACGGAAAATCGCTGGTGCGCGACATCGTTACTGCCGAAGAATTGTGGGCCTGCACCACGTGCAATGCCTGTGCGCAGGAGTGTCCCATCAGCATCAACCACCCAAGCCTGATTCTCGACATGCGCCGCTACCTGGTCATGGAAGAGTCGGCAGCACCCGCCGCCCTGAATGCCATGTTCAGCAACATCGAAAACAACGGAGCACCCTGGCAGTATCCTCAGGAAGACCGCTTGAAGTGGGCGGAAAATTTGTAAATATGAGTGTAAAAATGATTGATTTTAAAAGGTTACCGGTAGGATGCTGTGGAAAAAGCTGAATCGTTTAAATCCGCCTGAACCGAAAACTCCCGATTCAGCCGGAAAATGCATCGGAATCGGCACGTCTTCCATGACCCGGCCGGGGAAAGAAAATGGTATTAGAACACCGGCTTTTTGATTTGTTCCTGAAACTATTGAATTGCAGAAGAACCGGAAACAATGAGGGAGCATATTATTTTCAGACAACATTTTTAATTTATTACTGCGAAGTTCAGCGGAACACACAAACACACAAACACATGAATAAGATCAACATCCCCATAATGTCGGACCTTGCGGCACGCGGAGAGAGCCCGGAATATTTGTTCTGGGTGGGGTGTGCCGGGGCTTTTGATGAACGTTATCAAAAGGTTACGAGGGCTTTTGTGAAATTATTACACCACGCGGGGGTCAGTTATGGCCTGCTGGGGAAAGAGGAGACCTGTACCGGGGATCCTGCCCGCCGGGCCGGTAACGAGATGCTGTTTCAGATGCAGGCTCTTACGGTAATAGAAACGATGAAGGCATACAATGTCACGAAAATCATCACCTGCTGCCCGCATTGCTTCAACACCTTCAAAAACGAATATCCCGACCTGGGCGGGCATTACGAGGTGGTACATCATTCGCAGTTTCTGCGAAAGCTGGTGGATGAGGGCAGGCTGAAGGCAGATCCTTCGGTATTTTCGGATAAGACCATTGTTTTTCACGATCCCTGCTATCTTGGCCGGGGCAACGGGGAGTATGAGTCGCCCCGGGCGGTGATTGCCGCACTCCGTTCGAAGACCACTGAGATGCCGCGCACCCGGAGCAAAGCCCTGTGTTGCGGAGCCGGAGGTGCGCAGATGTTTAAGGAAGCAGAGCCGGGAAACAGGGAGGTGAATGCCGAGCGTACGGAGGAAGTGCTGGCTACGGGGGCCGATATCGTAGCAACGGCCTGTCCGTTCTGCATGACCATGCTTACCGATGGCATTAAATTCAGGGACAAACAGGAAGAGGTGAAAAACTACGACATCGCCGAACTTCTGGTTCAGTCGCTGGGCTTGTAGTCCGGCACCACCGCAGAGCGCATCAAACGCTGTTTACGGGAGAGAGGCCTGTGATTTATGTGCAGAAGGTAGAATTTTCCTTGCACGGAGCTGCGATTTTTAATAAACTTGCACTGCTTCTCATGAAGGGATAATCCAATTGCAAAAGAGTATCTTCCAATAATTTACGAATTTGTTTCGGGATGTTCAGTCTTCCTGACCATCCGAATCATCCATACAACACGACAATGAACGAACGCAAACAGATAAGGTCGGCCCTTGTTTCGGTATATCACAAGGAGGGGCTTGGGCCTCTGCTGAGCTTTCTGGGCGAGTCGGGGGTTGAGCTTTATTCAACCGGCGGCACCCGGGATTACATAGAATCGCTTGGACTGAAGGTGCAGGCGGTGGAATCGCTCACGGGGTATCCTTCCATACTCGGAGGCAGGGTAAAAACCCTTCATCCCAAGGTGTTTGGAGGCATTCTCGGGCGCAGAAGCCTTGAATCGGACCGGGAGGAGCTGAAGCAGTACGAAATTCCTCCAATCGATCTGGTAATCGTTGACCTGTATCCGTTTGAAGATACGGTTTCCTCGGGAGCATCGCACGAAGCGATCACCGAGAAGATCGACATAGGCGGCATCTCGCTGATACGTGCTGGTGCCAAGAACTACAAGGATGTGGTGATAGTGCCCTCTTCGGATCACTATGCGGAATTGCTGGAGATCCTGAGCGAAAACCGGTGTACCACCTCGGAAGCCGATCGTCTGCGGTTTGCAACCTATGCCTTTGCCGTGTCATCGCATTACGACTCTGCCATTTTCGGGTATATGTCGGGATTGTCGGGGTACAGTGAGTTTCGCAGTTCGCACCGGCCGCAGCGCAGTCTGCGTTACGGAGAGAATCCCCATCAGTCGGGTGAATTTTTCGGCGATCTGGGCGAGGTTTTCACCCAGCTGCACGGGAAAGAGCTTTCGTACAACAACCTGCTCGATCTGGATGCTGCGATAGCGCTGATCCGGGAATTTGATGCCACCACGTTTGCAATTATAAAACACAACAATGCGTGCGGCATTGCTTCGCGCAGCCGGCTGGTCGATGCCTGGAAAGCGGCACTGGCCGGAGATCCGCTGTCGGCATTCGGGGGGGTGCTTGTCACCAATACCCTGGTGGATGAAGAGACGGCTGCAGAAATCAACAAGCTGTTTTTTGAAATTATCCTGGCGCCGGGCTATGAAAAAAATGCACTGGAGCTTCTGCAAACAAAGAAAAATAGAATAATTTTGCAGGCTAAAACGTTTGATTTTCAGGATAAACAGTATAGAAGCCTTTTGAATGGCGTGATACGACAGGATAAGGACCTGAAAACCGGCCGGGATTTACAGCTTACGACGGTAACAAAGAAAGCGCCTTCCACGGCGGAGCTGGAGGATCTGCTGTTTGCAAACACGGTGGTGAAGCACAGTAAATCGAACGCTATAGTGCTGGTAAAGAACGGGCAGATGTTTGGCAGCGGAGCGGGTCAGACCTCGAGGGTTGATGCCCTGAAGCAGGCGATTGCAAAAGCCGGGGAGTTTGGGTTCGACCTGAAAGGGGCGGTAATGGCATCCGATGCCTTTTTCCCGTTTTCTGATTCGGTTGAGCTGGCGCACAAAGCCGGGGTGGCAGCTGTAATACAGCCCGGGGGATCGGTCAGGGATGAGGATACTGTGAATTACTGCAACGAGCACGGCCTGAGTATGGTATTTACCGGCATCAGGCATTTTAAGCACTGATCAATAAAGAAACAAGATAATGGGACTCTTCTCCTTCATGACCAAAGAGATCGCGATGGATCTCGGGACGGCCAACACAATCATCATATACAACGACAAGGTAGTAGTGGATGAGCCATCCATTATTGCCATAGAGCGCAACAGCGGCAAGATCATAGCAGTAGGAAAGCGTGCCATGATGATGCACGGCAAGACCCATGAGAACATTAAGACCATACGTCCATTGCGCGACGGGGTAATTGCAGATTTTCAGTCGGCCGAATACATGATACGGGAGTTGATTAAGATGACGGGTCCTTCGCGCAGCCTGTTTCCGCCGGCGCTAAAGATGGTAATTTGTATCCCCTCCGGCATCACCGAAGTGGAAGAGCGGGCTGTAAAAGACTCTGCCGAGCAGGCCGGAGCCAAGGAGGTGCGACTCATCCACGAGCCCATGGCGGCTGCCATAGGAATCGGGATTGACGTACTGGAGCCCACCGGTAATATGATCATCGACATAGGCGGCGGTACCAGTGAAATTGCCGTTATTGCCCTTGGTGGTATTGTTAATAACAAATCCATCCGCATTGCGGGCGACGACTTCAACAACGACATTGAGGAATACATGCGCAAGCAGCACAACATCAACATAGGCGAGCGTACGGCTGAAGCCATCAAGATCAATGTGGGTGCTGCCATGACCGAGATCGACAACCCTCCGCCCGACTACCCGGTGCACGGAAGGGATATGTTGACCGGTATCCCCAAGGAGATTTACGTAAACTATTCAGAGATTGCCCACTGTCTGGACAAATCCATTTCGAAGATTGAAGCGGCGGTACTCAACGCTCTGGAAATGACTCCTCCCGAACTTTCGGCCGATATCTACCGTACCGGTATTTACCTTGCCGGAGGAGGTTCCATGCTGAGGGGGCTCGACAAGCGGCTTCACCTGAAGACCAAGCTGCCGGTACATGTGGCGGAAGATCCGCTGCGGGCGGTAGCCAGGGGAACGGGAATCGCCCTCAAGAACTTCAATAAGTTCACCTTCCTGATCAAGTAATTGATTTTCATCCCGGTACATCCGGCCTGAAGCGGAACCATGCGACACATCCTTGCATTCATCTGGAAACATAACTTTTTCTTTCTTTTCCTGGTTTTGGAGGTGGTATCGCTGATTCTGATAGCGAACAAAAGCTTTTACCAGGGTTCGGTACTCGGGAATGCCACGGACCGTTTTACCGGAACGGTAGTATCCGGATGGTCGGGCATCACCTCCTATTTCAACCTTAAGCAGGAAAACGAACGACTGGCGGAAGAGAATGCCCGTTTGCACCGTATGCTTACGGAAGAACAGATAACGTCGGATACCACCACCCTTACGGTTACGGATACAACGTACAATCAGCAGTATACCTACACGGTTGCGAAAGTCATCAGCAACAGCACCAACCGCAGGGACAACTACATCATGCTGAACAAAGGCCGCAAACACGGCATTGAGCGTGATATGGCGGTGATGAATTCCGAGGGTATAGTAGGAACGGTAGTAAGTGTTTCATCCAACTTCAGCTGGGTGATGTCGGTATTGAACAAGCACAGTCGCCTCAGCGGGCGAATCAACCGCATAAACCAAATGGGAACCATAATGTGGCAAGGGGGGAATCCCGCTTCGGGAACCCTTCACGACATTCCGGCTCACGTTAAGATTCTGGAGGGCGATACCATCACAACCAGCGGATTCAGCCTTATTTTCCCGGAGGGTATTATGGTTGGAACCGTTGAACGTATCAACGTAGAGACCGGAGATCACTTTTACACCATACAGTTTCGCTTTTCGGCAGACTTCAACAGTCTGAGGTACGTATATGTGGTCAGGAACCTGATACGCGACGAACAGACTGAACTGCAGAAAAATATAATTGATGAGTAGCACATACATAAACGACGTCATCAGGTTTTTTGTCCTGATTGCTGTTCAGGTGCTTATCCTGAGCCACATAAATCTGGGCGGCTACATTGATCCCATGGTTTATGTGTTGTTTATTCTGTTGCTGCCGTTCGAAATTCCGGGCTGGGCATTGCTTATCTCAGCTTTTCTGCTGGGCTATGGTGTCGACAGCTTCAGCAATTCAACGGGTTTGCATGCGGCGGCTGCGGTATTTATGGCTTTTGTAAGGCCTTTTGTCGTTCGCCTGGTTGGTGCACCTGCCGAGTATGAAGGCAATCTGAAACCCGGTATTGCACACATGGGCTTTAAATGGTTTCTGGCGTATACCTCCCTGCTTGTGTTTGTCCATCATCTCGTGCTGTTTCTGCTTGAAGCCTTCCGTTTTGCCGAGATCGGGATGGTATTGCTGCGAACAATTCTGAGCAGTATTTTCACCATTGCACTTATCGTCATCGCCGTTTACCTTTTCATGCCCCGAAAAAAATAGCCGGTTTCTGCCGAATATCCGGCCGGGTATTCCTGCATTCTTCTTTTTTAACCTTTCGGGGGATGGTCAGTTTCCGGGAGGATGAGCTTTGCGATACCGGGGCAGCAGGTTATGGCTTCTACGGGATTAACGAAAATGGGTTAACTTTGTCCTATGAAAACCTTTGTGCCTCCCGACGATTGTTCACTGGGCAGCATCGATGCTCCCTGCTTCCGGAACCTCCTGCCCGAAGAGATTGCCCTGGCGCGCGACAGCAAGACGCGCGTGATCTTCCGCAAAGGAGAAAACCTTACCAAGCAGGGTGCTTTTGCCTCCAGCGTGCTTTTTATCATGGACGGCCTGGCAAAGCAATACGTGGAGGGCGACGGTATCCGAAATTTCAACCTGAAACTTGTGCAGGCGGGGGAGTTTGTCGGCCTGTCGGTGGCTTTCGACAACCACACCTATCCGTATTCGGTGGTGGCATTGCGGGAAACTACCGTCTGTCTTATCGAGAAGGAAGCCATCACTAATCTGATCCGGGCTAACGGCGATTTCGCCTACAACATCATCAAACGCTACTGCGAGCAAAACAACCGGCTGTACTTATCGCTCCGCGACCTGATGTACAAGCAGATGAACGGCAGGCTGGCGGGGGCTCTGTTGTATCTGGCGGCCGGACAGGAAGGCGAAGAGGTGTTTCCATACCTTTCGCGCAAGGACATTGCCGATTTTGCGGGCCTATCTACCGAGAGCACTGTGAAACTTCTCAAGACCTTCGAAAAGGAAGGCCTTATCAACCTGAATGATAAGAATATAGAATTGCTTGACTTCCCCGCGCTGGAACAGATCAGTCAGAAAGGATAGTTCCGAAGAAAATTCCGGTTTTGGCAGGTGCAGTTTTTCATCCCGAAAGGGAGAAAAACAAGTCGTCAAAGCCATGCCGAAAGGTGTCAGGCGAAGGGTGTTAATCCTTAACTTTGCATGCAAACAGTACTGCATTCCTGCCCATGGCCAACCGATCCTTAGCTTCCCGGCGTCAGACCATCATTGCCATTTTCGTGGCTGTCGGTCTGATATTTCTGGGCAGGCTGTTTTACCTGCAGGTTATCGACGACAGTTACGAATTATCGGCCAACAACAACGTATTACGCTATGTTACCCAGTATCCAGCCCGGGGGCTAATATACGACCGGAAGGGTGAGCTGCTGGTATACAACGAGGCGGTTTACGACCTTATGGTTATTCCGCGTCAGGTGAAAGATATTGATACGGCTGAATTCTGCCTTTTACTGGGGATTTCGCACGAAGGTTTTGTTACGCGCATGAAAAAAGCCCGCGAATACAGCCGTTTTAAGCCCAGTTTGTTCGAAAAGCAGATTTCCAAAGAAACCTTCGGATATCTGGAAGAGAAAATGTACCGCTTTCCGGGTTTCTTTGTACAGCCGCGTACGCTGCGCAAATACCCGCGTCCGATGGCAGCCCATCTGCTGGGTTATGTGGGGGAGGTAAACCAGTCGGTAATCGATAAGGATCCGTATTACAAATCGGGCGACTACATAGGCATCAGCGGCATTGAAAAATCGTATGAGGAGATTCTGCGGGGAAAGAAAGGGATAAAAATCCGTATGGTTGATGTGCACAACCGTGAGGTAGGCAGTTTTCAGGACGGCCTTTACGACACCCTGGCCGTGATGGGAAGCGACCTTCATCTGACCATCGACGGGGCGTTGCAGGAGTACGGGGAACAGCTGATGCAGGGAAAGATGGGCAGTGTGGTAGCCATCGAGCCATCGAGCGGAGAGATACTTGCATTTTTATCGAGTCCGACCTACGATCCAAACCTTCTGGTGGGAAGAGTCAGGAGCAAGAACTTCAGCATGCTTAACCAGGACCCGGTAAAGCCACTGCTCAACAGAGCCATGATGGGACAGTATCCTCCCGGCTCCACCTTTAAGATGGTAAACGACCTGGTCGGGCTGCAGGAGGGGGTACTTGGCACGCGTACGCATTACTCCTGTCAGGGTCCGGGCTCATCGCCCATACGCTGCACCCATAACCATCAGTCGCCTCTCGACGTTTACGTTGCCATACAACAGTCGTGCAATCCCTTTCACTGGCACGTTTACCGTTCCATTCTAAACAATCCGGCCAGAAAAAATGTCCGGGAGAATTACGTAGCCTGGCGGCAGCATGTCATGAGCATGGGTTTTGGGCATAAACTGGGTACCGACCTGCAGTATGAGCTTAGCGGAAGCGTTCCCGAAGCCGCCCGTTTTGATGCCATATATGGTAAAGGGCGCTGGAATGCCATGACGGTACGTTCACTTTCGATAGGACAGGGAGAAATTCTGGTTACACCTCTGCAGCTGGCTAACTCAGCGGTTGTGATGGCTAACAGAGGTTATTATTACGTACCGCATGTTGTGAGAACAGTAGGTGAAAAGGATACCCAGAGAGGGAGATTCAAGAAAGTAGTTTCGAGCATTGACCCGAAACATTACGAAGTGGTTGTGGAGGGAATGCGACAGGTGGCAACCATGGGTACCGCGCGATGGTATCAGGTTGAAGACATCACCATGTGCGGCAAAACAGGAACGGCTGAAAACCCGCACGGAAAAGACCACTCCCTGTTTATGGCTTTTGCTCCGGCAGATAATCCGGTGATTGCCATAGGAGTAATTGTGGAAAACTCAGGCTTTGGTTCCACCTGGGCTCTGCCAATAGCCTCTCTGATGATCGAGAAGTACATCAAGGGAGAGGTAAGACGGAAAGACATTGAAGATAGAATGATGAACGGAAAACTATTCTGATGGCCCGCGAACGAAACAATGTATTCAGCAACATCGACTGGACTCTGACCATACTGTATCTGGTTCTGGTACTGATGGGATGGCTCAATATTTACGCTGCCGTATACAATGAAGATCACAAGAGTATTTTCGACATCTCGCAAAGCTACGGAAGGCAGGTGGTGTGGATTGCCACCTCTCTTTTTCTGGGTCTGGTGATATTGCTTACCGATGCCCGCTTCTTCAGTACGTTTGCCTATGTTATTTACGGGCTGGTGATTGTTTCACTGGTTGCGGTTTTGGTAGCCGGATCCGAGGTATCGGGTTCCAAATCGTGGTTTCAGATCGGTGGGTTCGGACTGCAACCTGCCGAGTTCGGGAAGTTTGCCACCAACCTGGCAATTGCGCGCTTTTTCAGCGGACAGCATGTAAACATCAGGGAATTCCGAACGCGCATCATTCCCCTGGTTTTGCTGGGTATCCCTGCTCTCCTGATACTTTTGCAGAACGATACGGGATCGGCACTGGTTTATTCATCCTTCATTCTTGTACTTTACCGCCTGGGACTTTCGGGAAACTTCCTGCTGGCCGGAGTTTTCGTTGTATTTGCAGCCCTTTCAACCCTGATGGCAGGACCCTTGTATGTAATGATCCTGCTGGGTGTACTGGCGGGACTCCTCTTTGCTTTTATGAAGCGCAACCGCCGCAACATCCTCAATCTGGCCGGATTGCTGCTGCTTGGGATTGGCTTTATTTATTCCGTGGAATACGCATTCGAAAAAGTGCTTGAACCGCATCAGAAAACAAGGATCAACGTATTGCTTGGCAAAGAACAGGACCTCCGTGGGGCTGGGTATAATGTTAATCAGTCGAAGATCGCCATAGGATCGGGAGGATTCTTTGGCAAAGGCTATCTGAACGGAACACAAACCAAGTATAATTTTGTTCCGGAACAGAGTACCGACTTCATTTTTTGTACGGTAGGTGAGGAATGGGGCTTTCTTGGTTCGATGGTGGTGATCGCACTGTTTCTGGCTTTGTTGATACGCATCGTTAACCTGGCTGAACGGCAGCGCTCCGATTTCAGCCGTATCTATGGATATGGGGTGGCAGCCGTATTGTTTTTTCATTTTATGGTAAACATCGGCATGACCATAGGTCTGGTGCCCGTAATCGGTATACCGCTCCCGTTTTTCAGCTACGGAGGATCTTCGCTCTGGGCCTTTACCATCCTGGTATTTATTTTTATAAAACAGGATGCCAACCGCAATGCCCTTCTATAGATCCCGTCAGGCATGAAAACCGAAAGTACTAAACCGTCTGTTGTCCTTTGCGTTGAAGACCTTGGAATTTCGTTCAGGCAGGACACGGGCTGGCAAAAGGCAGTACAGGGTGTTTCGTTTACGCTGAGTGCCGGTGAGTCGCTCGGGATTGTTGGTGAAAGCGGTTCGGGCAAGTCGGTTACTTCTCTTTCGGTGATGCAGTTGCTGCCGGAAGGTGTAAGCCGCAGGGATTCGGGAAGTATTGTATTCATGCCCGGCAGTACGAACGAACGTGCGCTCCATCGCATGGAGGAGCACATGCTCAGACCGTTGCGGGGTAACCGCATCGCTATGATTTTTCAGGAGCCTATGACATCGCTGAACCCTGTGATGCGGTGCGGCAGACAGGTTGCAGAGTCGGTACGGCTTCATCTGGGCTACGACGGGCGCCGTGCCCGTGAATACGTTCTGTCCCTTTTCAGGGAAGTGTCGCTTCCCGATCCGGAACGTATTTACAGAGCCTATCCCCATCAGCTTTCAGGGGGTCAGAAACAGCGTGTGATGATCGCAATGGCCGTCGCCTGCCGTCCCGATATTCTGATTGCCGATGAGCCTACCACGGCTCTCGACGTTACGGTACAAAAAGCCATACTGAAGCTGCTGAAATCCCTGCAGGCAAAATACGGAATGAGCCTGATATTCATAAGTCACGACCTGGGTGTGGTGGCCGGCATCGCCGACAGGGTTCTGGTAATGAAAGATGGACAGCTGGTAGAATCGGGCGATGTAAAGACCCTTTTTGAGAATCCCACACATCCATACACGCGCGGACTTGTTGCCTGCCGTCCTCCGCTTGAAAGGAGACTGAGGCGGTTGCCGGTTGTTGCGGATTTTACCGGGCCGGAGGGAAGGGGAGAGCATCTGTTATCCGAAAGTATTTCAGAGGAGGAACGTCAGCAGTGGCATAAGGAGTTATACAGCCGTGAGCCTTTACTTAAAGTAAGCGGTCTTTCCGTGCACTATCCCTTGCCGCGATCCGTCTTTCGCCGCGAACGAAAGTGGTTTACGGCAGTGGATGAAGTAAGTTTTGATGTATATCCAGGCGAAACCCTCGGACTGGTGGGCGAGTCGGGCTGCGGCAAGACAACCCTGGGCCGGGCGATACTGCGGCTTACCGAGCCGGACTCGGGAAGCGTAGTATTTGAAGGGGAAGAACTAACAACGCTTGGTCAGCAGGCGCTGCGCAGGAAGCGCACTTCCATGCAGATCATCTTTCAGGATCCATACTCCTCGCTTAATCCGCGGATTACTGCAGGAGAAGCCATTCTGGAACCCATGCTTGTGCACGGACTGGCGGACACCCGGAGGGAGGGAAGGGGCAAAGTTATGGAGTTGCTTGAGCGGGTTGGACTCCCGGGAGAGCATTACAACCGTTACCCGCATCAGTTTTCAGGAGGGCAGAGGCAGAGGATATGCATTGCACGGGCACTGGCACTCAATCCCCGGTTTATCGTTTGCGATGAGTCGGTGTCGGCACTCGATGTATCGGTGCAGGCTCAGGTGCTCAACCTGCTTAACGATCTGAAAAGGGATTTCGGCTTCACCTATATTTTTATATCGCACGATTTGTCGGTCGTAAAGTTTATGTCGGACCGCATGGTGGTAATGAAACAGGGTAAGATTGTAGAATCGGGCGAGGCCGACAGCGTATATCGTAATCCCTCCTCGGGATATACCCGGGAGTTAATAGAAGCAATACCCGGAAGGGAATCTATTCAAGTGCTTTAATAACTTCCTCGGCTCTGAATGGCTTGGTAATGTATCCGTCCATACCAACGGCATAGCAGCGGTCGCTGTCATCGGAAACGGCACTTGCCGTCATAGCAAAGATTTTTACTTTCTGATCGCGTTTTTCCGACTCTTCAATTTCCCTGATTTTCAGGGTGGCTTCAAAACCATCGAGTTCGGGCATATGCAAGTCCATAAGTACCAGATCGTACTTTTCGGTCCGGAACTTCTCCACGGCGATCATCCCGTTTTCAGCGATGTCGATGGTTTGATTGTACTTTTGCAGTAATAATAACGCGACCTTTTGGTTGATAATATTGTCTTCGGCAATTAAAATGCGTTTTTTTTCCATGTCGTAGCAGTATGTGAGCAATTACTAAGTCCGGAACGATCAGGGTTAAGATGTAAAAAAATTAACCAGCGTCCGGGTCTCCCGGTGTATCAATCAACTTGTTTATTTACAAAATCGCAAAAGGTAATACGGTTTTCACAAAATTTTTTTCATACGGGGTGTATTATATTCGTCTTTTCACAAAAAAGCATGGTTGGGTGTTCCGTGGAGGGCGTGTACCATATGGTGGTTAAGCAGTGAAATACCAGGTTTTAAGCTGCAATTGCCAGCATCCTTAAAGGAAATGATTACTTTTACAATACTAAAAACAACCCATTATGGCAAAGAAGAAAAAGCCGGTAAGTGCTTCAGCAAAGCAGGATCCTTTTATCAAAACCGTTGAAACTCTTTTCTCGGCAAATCCATTCAGGGCATTTAATTTCAGGCAGGTTTCGAACGAACTTGGAATCACCGGCAAAGAAAGCCGGGAGCTTGTAAAATCACTGCTCGATAAGCTGGCAAAGGACAAGGTAGTGCTGGAGATGAACCGGGGGAAGTATAAATACAATCCGGAGCTGCTGGCCGATAAAATACTTCACACCGCCATAACCGGTATTGTCGACATGAAACAGACGGGCAAGGCTTATGTGGCGACGCCTGAGCTTGATGAAGATGTATTTATCGCTGCCAACAACACCGGGCATGCCCTGCACGGAGATACCGTGAGGGTTCATCTTTTCCCCATGCGCAAGGGTCGCAAAACGGAAGGCCAGATTGTGGAAGTGCTGCAGAGGGGACGGAGCCAGTACGTGGGAACGGTTCAGGTAAGCGGAAAGTTTGCCTTCCTGGTGCCCGACGATGTTTCGATACCCGTCGATATCTTCATACCGAAAGAGTCGATGAATAAAGCCACGCACGGACAAAAAGCCATTGCCCGGATCACCGACTGGCCCGAACGCTCGAAGAATCCCTTCGGCGAGATAATGCAGGTACTCGGCAAACCCGGAGATAACGACGTGGAGATGAACTCCATCCTGGCCACGTTTGAGTTTCCGCTGCAGTTTAACAAGCAAACCATGAAAGAAGCCGAAAACATCCCCGTCGAAATTCCGGCTTCTGAACTGCAGCAACGCAAAGACTTCAGGGATGTATGGACAATCACCATCGATCCCGAGGATGCCAAGGACTTCGACGATGCCCTTTCGCTGCGTAAGCTCAGCTCCGGGGAGTGGGAGGTAGGCGTGCATATCGCCGATGTATCGTATTACGTGAAAACAGGCTCGGCCATCGACCGCGAAGCCTTTGAACGTGGCACATCCATTTATCTGGTCGACCGCACCATTCCCATGCTTCCCGAGAAGCTTTCCAATAATGTTTGTTCTCTTCGTCCAAACGAAGAAAAATTGTGCTATTCCGCCGTTTTTACCCTCGACGATCAGGCCAGGGTAAGCAGTGAATGGTTTGGCCGTACGGTAATCAACAGCGACCGGCGGTACAACTACGAGGAGGTTCAGGCTATGATTGAAGGGGGCGACGGGGACTACCGCGATCAAATTATGGTATTGCATAACCTTGCTTCGGCGCTTCGCAAAGAGCGTTTTCGTAAAGGAGCCATCGCGTTCAACTCACAGGAGGTTAAGTTTATCCTCGACGAGAAAGGCAAACCAATTGATACGTATATCAAGGAGCAGAAGGAGTCGAACATGCTTATCGAGGATTTTATGCTGCTTGCAAACCGAAAGGTGGCCGAGAAAATCGGTAAAAAGACCGGCAATGCGAAGCCCAGAACTTTTGTTTACCGTGTTCACGATGAGCCCAATCCTGAAAAACTTCAGCGCTTTGCCGAATTTATCGCCAAATTGGGTTATAAGGTTAATCTGAGTTCCCGGAAAGGAGTGGTGAATTCATTTAACAACCTTTTTGAGCAAATCGCCGGAAAGGGCGAGGAGCATATGATAGAGACCATTGCCATCCGGACCATGTCGAAAGCCGAGTATTCAACCGTGAATGTGGGGCATTACGGACTGGCATTTCCCTTTTACACGCATTTTACTTCGCCCATCCGCCGGTATCCCGACCTGATGGTACACCGTTTGCTCGATCGTTATCTGGCAGGAAAGCCATCCGTCAGTCAGGATGAATTCGAGGAATACTGCGTCCACAGCTCGGAAATGGAGCGCAAGGCGGCCGAGGCAGAACGGGCTTCGGTGAAATACAAACAGGCCGAATACCTTATGGATAAAATAGGACAATCGTTCGACGGCAAGATCTCCGGCGTGAGCAAATACGGAATTTTTGTGGAGCTGGAGGGCAGTAAGTGCGAGGGTATGGTTTCGCTGCGTTATATGGACGATGACTTCTATTACCTGGATGAAGACAATTACAGGGTTATCGGGCAGCATCACGGGCGTGAGTTCAGGCTTGGTGCTCCGGTCAGGATCAGAGTCCGGAGGGTCGACTTGCTGAAGAAGCAGATGGATTTTGTACTGGACGACGGCGAACCGGCACGCAGGGGTCGCTGATTTTTCCGCTTGATACCAAAACTCCCCGGCGCATCAAATGCACCGGGGAGTTTTTATGTATTCAGATATCTGTACTTTCGCTGAAGGCGGCCGTTTATGCCTGCGGTCTGTCGGTTACCATGCCAACTCCGACGGTGTTGTTGCTTGCCTCATCGATGATTATTAAGGCACCGGTGCGGCGGTTTCGGTTATAAGGATCGAAGAACAGGGGCTTGGTAGTGCGTATTTTCACACAGGCGATGTCGTTGAGGCTTACCTGTTTGTCGTCGTAAACTTTTTCCAGCGTATTTACATTCACCTTGTAACTGATCTCTTTTATGATGCATCGCACATCGCGGGTGGTATGCTTCACGGCATATTTTCCGTTCAGCTGCATGGGTTTTTCGTTCATCCAGCACATCATAATTTCAATGTCCTGGCTTACCATGGGCATATTATCCTCTTTCACGATCATATCGCCGCGGCTGATGTCGATATCGTCTTCCAGCGAGAAGGCTACCGACATGGGTGCCCAGGCTTCGTCAAGCGTACCTTCGTAAACATCTATCGATTTGATTTTACTTGTGAGCATCGACGGCAGCACGGTAATTTTGTCGCCCGGGAAAAAGACTCCGCCGGCTACTCTGCCGGCATATCCTCTGTAGTCGTGGTATTCATCGCTAAGAGGGCGGATTACGTGCTGAACCGGGAAACGGGGGTCGACAAGATTATGGTCGTTGCCGATCCCGATGTTTTCGAGTACCTGGAGCAGGGTTCCGCCGTTGTACCAGGGCATATTTATGGAAGAGTCCACCACATTGTCGCCGTACAGCGCACTGATGGGTACGTAGGTGATTTCGCGGATATCGAGCATGCGGGCAAAGATGCCGAACTCCTCCTTTATCTGTTCATACCTTTCCTGGCTGTAGCCCACGAGGTCCATCTTGTTGATGCAGATGATGACGTGTGGAATTTGCAGCAGGGATGCTATGTAGGAATGCCGGCAGGTTTGTTCGGTAACCCCGTTGCGGCCATCGATGAGGATGATGGCGGCATTGGCGGTGGAAGCGCCGGTAACCATATTTCGGGTATACTGAATGTGACCGGGGGTGTCGGCAATGATGAATTTTCGTTTAGGAGTGGCAAAGTACCGGTAAGCAACATCAATGGTTATTCCCTGCTCGCGTTCGGCTCTGAGTCCGTCGGTGAGAAGTGCCAGGTCGATGTGTTCGTTGCCTCTACGGATGCTGGCTCTTTTTACGGCTTCGAGCTGATCTTCGAAGATGGATTTGCTGTCGTACAGAAGTCTTCCGATGAGTGTGCTTTTACCGTCATCCACGCTGCCTGCGGTAGTAAACCGAAGCAGTTCCATATCGAGGTATCCTTTGGAAGAAAATTCAGTCATAGTCGGGAAATTGTTTCTCAGTTAATTCCGGGTACTAATTTGTTTCAAGCTCAGGTTTGCCATATAAACGGATCAGAAATATCCTTCTTTTTTTCTGTCTTCCATGGCAGCTTCCGAACGCATATCATCGGCTCTGCCACCTCTTTCGGTAACGCGTGTGGCGGCAATTTCGCCGATTATTTCCTCGAGGCTGTTGGCAGCCGAAAGGGTAAGTCCGGTGCAGGAGATATCGCCGATGGTACGGCACCGAACGGTGCGGGTTTCGTATTTCTCCCCGTCTTTCAGTTTCATGAAGGGGGCTTTTGCCAGCCACACGCCGTCGCGGTTAAACACTTCGCGCTGGTGGGTGAAGTAAATACTTGGAAGTTCAATGTTTTCCTTAAGGATGTATTGCCATACGTCCATTTCGGTCCAGTTGCTTATGGGGAAGACTCTGAAGTGTTCGCCCGGATTTTTGCGTCCGTTGAAGATATTCCAGAGTTCCGGTCTCTGGTTTTTGGGGTCCCATTGTCCGAACTCATCGCGGTGAGAAAAGAAACGTTCTTTTGCACGGGCTTTTTCCTCGTCGCGCCTTCCGCCACCCATGGCTGCATCAAATTTATACTTTTCGATGGTATCGAGAAGGGTGGTAGTTTGCAGAATGTTCCGGCTGGCGTTAACCCCTTTTTCTTCCACAACCCTGCCGTTATTAATGCTTTCCTGAACGGAACCAACGATCAGTGTAGCTCCCAGCTTTTTCACCAGGTTGTCGCGGTATACCAGGGTTTCTTCAAAGTTATGCCCGGTATCGATGTGCAGCAGCGGGAAGGGGAGTCTGGCGGGCCAGAAAGCTTTCATGGCCAGATGTGTCATTACGATGGAATCTTTCCCTCCCGAGAACAGGAGAACGGGCCGTTCAAACTGTGCGGCAACCTCACGTATCACATAAATGGATTCGTATTCCAGTTCTTCGAGATGTGTAAGGGAGAATTTGCTTTTCATGCCTGTATTCTGATTAAGGGTAAGATGAATTGCAGCAGCTCGGCTGTATTTTTTTCGGGATCCGTATTGGTTGTGTCGATTTCGATATCGGGATGAAGCGGTACTTCGAAGGGAGCAGTAACGCCGGTAAATTCGCTGATTATTCCCTGACGGGCTTTTCGGTACATTCCTTTCACATCGCGGTTTTCGCAGACTTCGAGCGGGGCGTTGACGTAAACGTTCACCATATCTTCAGCTCCTATGATTTCTCCTGCCAGTTGGCGAAGCGCTTCTGTGGGTGTAATAAATGCATTGATGGTGATAAAGCCACTGTCGGCAAACAGCTTCGACAGCTCTGCTACCCTTCGGATATTCTCTTCGCGGTCGGCCGGGCTGAAGCCCAGATCGCGGCAGAGGCCCTTCCGGGTGATGTCGCCGTCGAGCAGTCGCACAGCATAGCCCCGTTCGAGAAGGGCTGTGTGCAGACCCATCCCGAGGGTGGTTTTTCCGGAGCAGGGCAGGCCTGTCAGCCAGATCACCCTGGCGCGCTGCCCGAGCTTTTGCTCCATCAGTTGTCTATATCCCGTATCGTGCATAGCTTTTGTTATCCGCTCTGCGGAATTGCAAATCTACTATTATTTTTAACCCGTCGGATGTCTATTTCACGGAGCGTTGCACATAGACGCTGATTGGCTGAAAGAAGCACACCAGCGCGTGCACATCCTGTAACACACCGTGCGCAGAAAAAGAAAAAAGAGCTTTCCCGTGAAGAAAAGCTCTTTCCATCCTTTGAGGAGGTCAGCTCTTTTTAAAGATCCTGGAAAACAATCCCTCTTTATCGGGTTCCTGATCGTCGGTGTAATACCCGTATCCATATCCGTATCCATACCCATACCCGTAACCGTAACCGTAGCCGTAGCTGTTTTTATCCATCTTAACGTCGTTTACCAGGATGGTAAAATTGGGTATTTTCCGGTTTTCGATGTCGTTGATGATGGATTCAAACACTTTGCGGTCGGTGTAATTCTGACGTACCACATATACATTCACATCCGAATATTTCATCAGCAGGAAGGCGTCGGTCACAAGTCCAACGGGGGGAGTATCGATGATGATATAATCGTAAATTTCTTTCAGCCGGTTGATGAGCTCGGTATTCCGTTCGGAGCCGATAAGTTCGGCGGGATTTGGCGGTACCTGACCGGCCATGATGATATCGAGGTTTTCGAGGGGCGATTTCTGGATAATATCCTGAAGGTCGTTTTTATATATCAGGAATGAGCTGATGCCCTCGGTGTTTGACATGCCGAAATCCTGGTAGATCTTTGGTTTCCGCAGGTCGTATCCCATCAGCAGGGTTTTCTTCCCGTACAGGGCATAAATAGATGCCAGGTTCATAGAGGTGAAGGTTTTTCCTTCACTTACCATGGTTGAGGTTACCAGTATCACCTGTTTGTCTTTCCCCTGTGCATAATAGCCGAGGTTGGTTCTTACGGATCGGAACGATTCGGCAATGGAAGATTTAGGATATTCAGCCACTACAATCTGGCTGTTTTTATTGTTGTGGATGATGTGCCCGAGCATTGGCAGGCTGGTAATGCGTTCGATGTCTTTTTTATCTTCCAGCTTATCGTTGAAGTATTCTTTGCCAAGCACGTAAACAACCGGCAGTATTATTCCCAGCAGCAGGGCTATGGTATAGTTCAGCGATTTTCTCGGGAAAACCGGTTGAAGATGGTCGAGGGTTGCGGGGTCGAGCACTTCGTTGTCGGGCATGTTTGAAGCCCTGGTAATCTGGGCTTCCGAACGTTTTTCGAGCAGGAAGGTATAAATGGCGTCGTTAAGTTTGAATTTGCGTTCGATGCCAAAAAGCTGACGCTGGGTACTGGGGAGCTGGTTGATACGCGACGACAGCTGGCTAATCCGGCTTTCGATGTCGCGAATGGAAATGCTGGAAGTATTGATGATGTTTTTGATGTTTTCTTCCAGCGTACGTTTGTTGACCCGGATGCGGTCGTCGTAGGACGCGATGATGGGATTTTTTTCCCTGGCGGTAAGCAGGGCTTCGCTGCGTTGTGCATAAAGCCGGGTCAGTTCGTTGATCAGTTGCGTAAGCACCGGATCGTCAATTCCCATGGAGGACGGAACGGTGAGTCCGTCGATGTTGCTGCCTTCGTCGCGGAGGTAATCGCGCAGATAGGTATAATACTGGTTTTTCACCAGCAGCTCGGCCTTACGGTTTTCCAGCTCCCGCATCATGGAAAAGACCTGCTCTGTCTGGAAATCCAGATTCATAACCTCATTGGTGGTTCGGAACTGCTGAAGATTCGATTCGGCCATCTGAAGCGAGTCGGTTATTCCGAGTAGCTGATCGTCGATAAAGTTGATGGTATTGGTGGCAATCTGGTTCTTTTTTTCAAGACCACGCTGCAGGTAAGTGGCAGTAAGGGTATTCAGAAAATCGGCGGCTTTGCGCACATTGGTGGTCTTCATCGAGATTTCAACAATGGATGCTTCGCGGTTGATGGGTTCAATGGTATATCCCATAAACATTCTTGTCAGATCTTCTGTCCTGTTGAAGGTGAAGGACATATTCCTGTTGAGATGTATCTGGGGTTTGTAGTTGGGATTCAGCAGAATCTTAAAGTTGTAGTACTGACCTGAAATCTCTTCTCCAAAGTTAAATTTGCCGTTGACATTTACTTTTTTCCCAAGCTTTTCAAGTACCTGATTATTGGAGAAAGAGTAAAGCATGGCCGACTCTCCTTCGGCAGAGAGCGAAAATTGGTTCCCGGGCAGAATCCTGAGATTAAATTGCAGATGGACGGGCTGAGGGTTCGCGGTGTCGAAAACAACCGTAAACGGTGAATCGGTGTAAAGCTCGCGGGTAATAAAGTTATCCTCCATGTAATAGGATACCTTAAAATCGAGCGATTTTATTGCCCGGTTTACCAGAGAGCGGGATTTGAGTACGCCGATTTCGTTTTCAAGATTCTGGTTGCTCTTCAATGTTCCAAGCCCGAGAAGTGCCTGGGGATCTATCCCTGATTTTTCATTTCTGACAAGCACGGTAGTACCTACTTTATATACCGGTGCCGTGTATTTGTTGAACAGAAAGGCAACTACCAGCGCGATAAATACCGTGATGACAAAGAAATACCAGTACCGGTAAAACTTGAAGAACAGTTGTTTGAAGTCGATCGATTCTTCCTGGTTGATTTCGTTAATGTAGTTCTCCACGTCGTTCAGGGGTTATTTTTTATTGACAATGAAAAAATTGATAATCAGCAATGTGGTTGAAATGGTAGAGAATATTATCGCGTAGGGGAATTCTTTAAATGTAAAGTTCCTTCCGCCAATGGGCTCAAAATATACAATGTCGTCGGGTTTCAGATAATAGGCTTCCGATGTCAGGATGTCTGAATTCAGAAGGTTTAGCTCATGCACTGAGGACCCGCTTTCTGTCTTTCGGATTACCTTAACCTTTGCCCGGTTGGCAAATGTGGTCAGATCGCCTCCGAGACTGACAGCCTGAAAAATATTAATGTTGTTCTGGTAAACGGGATACGTACCCGGTCTGGTTATTTCTCCGAGCAGGCTGATTTTAAAATTGACCAGTTTTACGGAAACGGAAGTAAACTGAAAATACTCATCCACCGTTTTCTGAAGTTTTGTTTTCACTTCTTCCATCGTATGATCTCTGACGTAAACCTTCCCGACTACGGGGAAGTCGATGTACCCGGAATCGTTTACCATATAACTGTTCAGGTAGATGGATGCCTCGGACGACATCTGGTAACCTGTAGTCTGGTTCGATTGAAACGGATTGCTATTTTTACTGTCGAGGCTTTTGATATCGATGTAGAGGTGATCGCCCGGATGTATCCGGTAGGCATCCAGGCTTTCGTTCGGATACTCCTTGCTGCCAAATTGCGGATTGATCCCTGTGTCCTGAATATATCTGACTTTTTTGAGTGATACACAGGAAGTTGCAGCAATAGCGACAAGAAGGATAAGGAGGATTTTTTTCATATCCGTTAGCATGAGGTATAAACAGGGTTCAGGTCAGTTAATCGGGTTTGGGCGTTGAAGTAACAGGATGTTGGTTTCAAATAACGGTTGTGATTCAGATAAAATTGCCGGTTTCAGGGGTTAAAGCCCTAAATGTCATATATTTTTATGCTGGCAAATTTAACTTTTATATTTGTATTACAATCCGTCTTCAGGGCAAAAATTGATGATACACGTTTGTCAGAAAATGCAAGAGCCTTTTGGCGGATGCACTGCTGCTGTTAATCAATTGCTTCGCCTTTTAGTGTGGCCGTTGTACAGGCATTTATTTTAACCTTTACGTAGTCGCCGGGTTTGTAGTTTTTTTTCGGGAAGACAACCACCTTGTTCTGACTGTTTCGTCCGGAAAGTTCCATGCCGGATTTTTTGGAGGTGCTTTCGGCAAGCACTTCATAGGTTTTCCCCACATCGGCGCGGTTGCTTTTGTGTGAAAGCTCCTGTTGGAGGTCGATAATTTCTTTCAGACGGCTGCTTTTAACCTCTTCGGGCACATCGTCGGGATATTTTTTATGCGCCAGTGTGCCGGGTCGTTCCGAATATTTGAACATAAAAGCATAATCGTATGCTGCAGTTCGCATCATTTCAAGCGTATCGTGGTGGTCTTCATCCGTTTCGGAGGAGAATCCGGTAATGATGTCGGTTGAGATGGCACAACCGGGCAGATAGGTTCGGATTGCTTCTATCCGCTGCATATACCAGTCGCGGTCGTATTTGCGGTTCATCAGTCTCAGGATTCTGTTGCTTCCCGACTGCAGAGGCAGGTGAATGGAGCGGCAGATGTTCGGATGGGCAGCCATGGTCTGCAGAAGCACATCGCTCAGATCTTTTGGGTGTGATGTAGCAAACCGGACCCTGAGCTGCGGGTTTACTTCTGCCACCATCCCGATAAGGCCGGCAAAACCGGTGTTCTCCCATTTATAGGAATTTACGTTTTGTCCGAGCAGGGTAACTTCGCGGTAGCCCTGACCGAAAAGCGAACGGGCTTCATCCACAATGGTCTGAGGGTCGCGGCTGCGCTCTTTTCCGCGGGTATACGGCACCACGCAGTAGCTGCAGAAATTTTCGCATCCGCGCATGATCGAGATGTAGGCCGAAATGCCGTTGCTGTCGAGCCGGACCGGGTTGATATCGGCATAGGTTTCGTCGGCCGAAAGTATGACGTTGATGGCTTTCTGCCCGGTTTCAGCAATCGAAAGCAGCCTTGGAAGGTCGCGATAGGCATCGGGCCCCACGATAACATCCACCACTTTTTCTTCACTGATCAGCTGCTCCCTGAGCCGTTCGGCCATACAGCCGAGTATACCGATGATAAGACCGGGTTTCTGTTTTTTGTAACGATTAAACTCGCGAAGGCGCGCTCTTACCCTTTTTTCGGCATTATCCCTGATGGAACAGGTATTTACAAAAATAAGATCGGCCTCCTCAATGTTGCCGGTCGTTTCAAAATTGTGGTCGGTCATGATCGACCCCACAATCTGGCTGTCGGAGAAGTTCATCTGGCAGCCGTACGTTTCAATATAAAGTTTGCGTTTATCTTCCACTTATTTTTTAAGTCTCGTGTAAAATGCAGTTTTTCAGGTGGACGGCAAAATTACGCATTTATTGAACAGGCTCATTTTTATCTTGTTGTAAATTAAAGTCGACCCCCGGAAACGGGAGTTCGGTATTATTGTGTTACTTTTGTGCCCGTTTTCAACGTATCCGATACGACCAAGCCTGCCTGTTATGATTAAAAATCTTGTAATTGTTGAGTCACCTGCCAAAGCCAAAACCATAGAAGGGTTTCTGGGGAAGGATTTCATTGTTAAATCGAGTTTCGGCCACGTTCGCGACCTTAGCAAAAAGCAGCTGGGGGTTGATGTGGACAATGACTTTGCTCCCAGTTATGAGATCCCGGGCGATAAACTCAAACTGGTAAAAGAGCTGAAAAAGCTGGCTTCAGAAGCTGAACTTGTTTGGCTGGCTTCCGATGAAGACCGGGAAGGAGAAGCCATTTCCTGGCATCTGCAGGAGACTCTTGCACTGGATCCGTCCAAAACCCGTCGTATTGTATTTCATGAGATCACCAAATCGGCCATTACCGAGGCCATAAAAAATCCAAGGGGCATCGACATCAACCTTGTGGATGCCCAGCAGGCCCGTCGCGTTCTCGACCGCCTGGTAGGTTTCGAAATATCTCCCGTTCTTTGGAAAAAGGTGAAACCTGCTTTATCCGCCGGCCGTGTTCAGTCGGTAGCCGTAAGGCTGATCGTGGAACGCGAAGAAGAGATCAGGGCTTTTAAGAGCACTTACAGTTACCGGGTAACGGCAACCTTTACCATAACAGGTGAGGACAACAGCCCCAAAATTCAGGCAGAGCTTGGCAAACGGTTTCCGGAAAAGCCCGAAGCCCTTGCTTTTCTGAATACCTGTGTGGGTGCTGCCTACAAGGTCGGCGATATTGAAACCCGTCCGGCACGCAAATCGCCTGCACCGCCCTTTACCACATCCACCCTGCAGCAGGAGGCCAGCCGCAAGCTCGGCTTCTCCGTTGCCAAAACCATGTTGGTAGCACAGCAGCTTTATGAGGCCGGTAAGATTACCTACATGCGTACCGACTCGGTCAATCTTTCGGGACTTGCCATTAACATGGCAAAGGAAGAGATCGCTTCCCTGTTTGGCGAGCGGTATGTCAAAACCCGTCAATACGCCACCAGGTCGAAAGGTGCACAGGAAGCGCACGAGGCCATTCGCCCCACCTATATGAACCACCGTGAAATCAGCGGGGATGCCTCACAGCAGAAGCTGTACAACCTCATATGGAAGCGCACCATTGCTTCACAGATGGCGGATGCCGAACTGGAACGCACCAATGTTACTATCGACGTTTCCTCCTCGCCGGAAAAGTTCATCGCCAAAGGCGAAGTTATACGGTTCGACGGTTTTTTGAAGGTGTATATGGAATCGACCGACGATGACAATGCAGAGAAGGAAGAAGGAATGCTGCCACCTCTGGCTATAGGCCAGCAACTCGATATGAAAGAGATGCTTGCCACCCAGAAATATGCGCAACAGCCTCCGCGTTATACCGAAGCCAGCCTGGTTAAGAAACTGGAAGAGCTTGGAATCGGCAGGCCTTCCACATATGCTCCCACCATCTCTACCATTCAGAAGAGAGAATATGTGGTGAAGGAGGACCGTCCCGGTACGCAACGTAACTTCCATCTGCTGAAGCTGAAAGGTAACAAAATCACAGAGACTGTCAAGACCGAAAATGCCGGTCAGGAAAAGGGCAAACTCTTTCCGACCGACATAGGAACACTGGTGACTGCATTTCTGGTTCAGAATTTTGAAAATATTCTGGATTACAATTTCACGGCAAACGTTGAAAAAGAGTTCGACGAAATTGCGCAGGGGCAGAAGGTCTGGAACCAGATGATCAAGGATTTTTATGCTCCCTTTGCCCGTCAGGTAAAGGAAACCCTTCAGAAATCGGATAAGGTGAAGGGAGAGCGTTTGCTGGGATCCGACCCTGAAACGGGAAAGAATGTCTATGTTAAAATCGGGCGGTTTGGGCCTATGGTTCAGATCGGTGAATCGGAGGATGAAGCCAAGCCCCGTTTTGCAAGCCTTAAGAGAGGCCAGAGCATTGAAACTTTGAGTCTGGAGGAGGCGCTGAAGCTTTTCGACTTTCCGCGTCTGATCGGAGAGTATGAAGGGGCAGAGCTTACCGTAGCAATCGGGCGTTTCGGACCGTATGTAAAACACAAATCGGCATTCTACTCGCTGGCCAGGACCGACGATCCTGCCTCTGTGGATGCAGAAAGGGCCATAGAGATTATCGCGGAGAAGCGCAAAAAGGAAGCCGAACGGATTATTCGCGTTTTTGAAGAGGATCCGGAGGTACAGGTGCTGAACGGACGGTATGGGCCATACATAGCCATCGGAAAAAACAATTACCGGATTCCGAAGGGAACCGATCCGGGAGGATTAAGCCTGGAGGAATGCCGCAAGATAGCTGCTGCAGCCGGCGATGCACCCAAATCGGGAAGCAAGAGCCGCTTCAGAAGGAAAAGTTAACGATTGCCGCAAAAGCGCAGCGCTTGCATTTCCGGCCTAAATGCCATAGGTTTGGCATCGAAAAACAACACCTTTGTGCATGGACTTATCCATTTATTTTGAGCCGCTTTCCGACGATCTGTTCGAAGGTCTTGATCAGTTTACCCACCCGCGTTTGGGAAACCAGATGCTGATTTACCGTAACGGATGCAGTTTCCCGGAGACCTCCGGTTTTGATATTGCTATAATTGGCGTTACGGAAGACCGTGCCAGTACGGGCAACGAAGGATGTGCACAGGGTGCCGACGAAATCCGCCGCCGCTTATACCATCTTTTCCCGGGAGCCTGGAATGCCCGTATTGCCGATCTTGGAAACATACGGCAGGGTTACACCATTGAGGATACTTATTTTGCCCTTACATCCACCATAGCTGCACTGGCAGGTAACAAGGTGCTTCCGGTGGTTATCGGAGGAGGTCAGGATCTTACTTTTGCCATGTATAAGGCCTATGAGCAGATGGGCCAGATCATCAATATGGTGGCAGCAGATCCCATGTTCGACCTGGGGGAAACGCAAACGGAACTCAATTCGCGTTCCTACCTCAGCCGCATCATCATGCAACGTCCGAACTACCTGTTTAATTATACCAATCTGGGCTACCAGACGTATTTCGTGGATCAGCCGGCACTGGATCTGATGAAGAAACTTCTGTTCGACTGCTACCGGCTGGGCAGCCTCACTGCCAACATCCGCGAAACAGAGCCCCTCGTACGAAATGCCGACCTGCTTTCGTTCGATATCGGTTCCATTCGGGCGGCCGATGCACCCGGCAATGCCAATGCCACGCCAAACGGCTTTACCGGCGACCAGGCCTGCCGGATTGTCCGCTATGCTGCAATGAGCGACAAACTCACATCCATCGGAATATTCGAATACAACCCTGCGTACGACCGCATGGGTCTTACCGCTATGCTGGCCGCACAAATGATATGGTACATATTCGAGGGATTCAACGCCCGTAAAAAGGATTTCCCGTCCCGCGAAAGCGAATCTTTTATCAAATATATAGTACCTACCAGCGACTTCAGCGACGGAATTCTGTTTCTGAAGAGCCGGAAAACTGACCGCTGGTGGATGGAGGTGATCTGCGGTGCCGATAACCGGCAGAAATATGCCAGCCATTATATTGTTCCGTGCACCTACGAAGATTATCAGACAGCCTGCAACAACGAGATACCCGACCGCTGGTGGCAGGTGTACCAGAAACTGATGTAAACGATCTTACGCCTTCAGCTAAAATGCAACTATCTTCGTATATGGAAAAATGAAAGCGACGTCCGGCATAATGATTACCTTTACAAGCCTGCAACAAACCCATGAAACGCACACTGGTTTACATTAGGCTGCTTCGCGAAAGTTACCTGTTCGCCCTGAATGCCATCGTGGTAAATAAGGTACGAACCCTGCTTTCGCTGCTGGGAATCACCATCGGCATTTTCTCTATCATTTCTGTATTTACCGTTTTCGATTCGGTGGAGCGTAACATTCGCGACAGCATCAACAGCCTGGGAAGTAATGTGTTGTATGTACAGAAATGGCCCTGGGCTTTTGGCGGTGCCGATTATCCCTGGTGGAAATACATGCGCAGACCCGAACCCCGCATGGCTGAACTTACCGAAATTCAGCGCAGAAGCATGGCGTCGGAAGCATCTGCCTACATGGTAGGTATGAACCGTACGGTTAAGTATGGAAGTGCTGCCGTTGAAAATGCCACCGTTTTAGGCGTGTCGCACGATTATCATGAGGTGAGCCCGATCGAACTCAACACCGGACGCTATTTCACGATGGACGAATCGGCAGGAGGACGGCCGGTTGCAATCATAGGAAGTGAAATTGTAAGCGTACTCTTCGGGAATACCGATCCCGTTGGTTTCCGGATTAAGATTTTCGGTCAGAAACTGGAAGTCATAGGCGTCCTTAAAAAGGAAGGGAATGCGACATTTGGAAATTCCAACGACGATCAGGTGCTAATTCCGGTGAACTTTGCACGCAATTTTATCGATCTCCGCGGCGATAACATAGGCGCAGCCATTATGATACGGGCCCGGCAGGGAGTGAGCAACGACGAACTCAGGGATGAACTTACCGGCATAATGCGTTCGATCCGCAAGCTGAAACCGGGGGTGGAAGACGACTTTGCCATCAACGAAACCAGCGTGATTTCACAGGGCTTCGACAGCGTGTTCAGGGTAATCGCCATGGTGGGGTGGATCATAGGAGGCTTCTCGCTGCTGGTGGGAGGCTTTGGCATCGCCAACATTATGTTTGTTTCCGTAAAGGAACGTACCACACAAATAGGCATCCAGAAAGCTATGGGTGCCCGCAACTATTTTATCCTTCTTCAGTTTCTTTTTGAATCGGTATTTCTCTCCGTGATCGGCGGCGTACTCGGTTTGCTTATCATCCTGGTTATAACCATGGGTATTTCTTCTCTTTTCGATATGAACCTGGTACTTACGGCAGGCAATATTATTCTAGGAATCGGTGTTTCGGCATTTATCGGACTGGCATCGGGATTTTTACCTGCCTGGTCGGCTTCCCGCCTCGATCCGGTTGAAGCGATGCGGTCCACCTTCTGAAAACACTGGCATAAGCTCTCTCCGTTTGAACGCAGCAAAGGTGGATTGCTGATCTGCGGCCGTTATACTGCAACAAAACGATTACAGGTCGGAATGCCTCAAATAATGCTTAAATCCTTCTTTTCGTAAAGCTCCGGTAATTAGACGTTATTCTTTAATATAATTTATTACAGCGTCTTTCCATAGTAAATACCCATCTCCGTTCAAATGAAGTCCGTCAAACGAAAAATTCATATTTAGCTCATTGTCTTTGGTTTTGAACAAATCATACAGATTTATATAAGTTAACGAATGCTTTTTTGCAATTTCAACGATTCCTTTATTTATCTCAATAATATCTTCGTTTTTCCTTGTTATCTGATTTTTTGTTGGCAGTATGCTTTGCAGATAAAGCTCTGTTTGAGGCGTTTTATTTATGATCAATTCAACCAGGACTTCATACTCTGTAATAATTTGGTTTACACTCTTCCCTCTGCCCAAATCATTTGTTCCAATCATTATAAATATTTTTTTGGGTTCAGAACTTACTACTTCGTCTATTCTTTCAATTACTCCATTAATGATGTCGCCGCTTATTCCGCGATTCTTAATATTGGTTACATTGAAAAGTTCATTCCAGTCACACATTTCAGTTATGCTGTTTCCCAGAAATACAATTTCATTTGTATCATTTGGCATGCTTTCAAAAAAACTCCGTTTAGTGTAATAATGTGTGCTGTTGGAAATATCGACGCTTTTCGGCTGAGCATTACTTTCATTTTTTTGTTTTTCCCGGTTGCCGTATTGTGTTACGCACCCGCCAGAAAAAACTATCAAAATGTTTGTGATTATCAGAATCTTAAGTCCTTTACTCATTGCGTTTCTTTATAGTAATTTAAACTGAAGGATTTTGTTACCACGTCAGCCTTGCAAGTTTTTCTTTGACCTCATCCGATGAAGGGGTGATTCCGAAATGCACATCCGGCTCTTTGTAGAACAGGCTGTGGGTGCTTTTGAAGAGATCTTCGCCGGCTCCGGTTATATTGAGCATGATTAGTGCATCGCGGTCGATGCGTCCTTCATTCAGTGTATGGATAAGTGAAGCAAGCGCTATGGCAGAAGCGGAATAGATATCCACTCCCTCGGTTTCGTAGAACAGCTCTTTGGCTGCACGACCATCGCGGTTTGTAGCCTTAAGCACATCGCCTCCGGTATCGGTCAGGGCATCGAAAAGTCCTCCGATAATGGGGTAAGGAGGTTTTCGGTTGGATAATACCTTAGCATCAATTTCGGTAACGTGTTCGCGGGCAAGGTCGTCGTCGTAAGGGAGCATGGCGCGCGATCCGGCTTTCCAGGCTTCGTAGATGGGCAGAAAAGGGGCGTTCTGCGAAACCATCAGTTTCATTTTATTGCTACCAAAGCGTCCGTCGGCAATCAGCCGGAGGTTGGCTTCCCAGGCGGCAATGGCTCCGGTACCACTTCCAACGGCCTGAAAGTAATAACCGGGAATACGGCCAATGCTTGTTACGGCCGATAATACGGTGGTACCCATACCATCGCGGCGAGCTACATTTTTAGCTCCCCCTTCGGCAAGAAATCCCTCACACTGTGTTGCCAGGTTCGACAGATGTATGGCATCGAAATAATCGCTGCCGTGTGCGGTAACGGCAAGCTTTACGCAGGGGTTAAGCGGTTTGTCGAACCAAAGGGCGTTGATGTAATCGCGTGGGACGCAGAGCAGAAGCGGGATGTTGTTTTCGGAACATACCCTTGCAAATGCCCGTGCCGTATTGCCGGCCGAGGCAACCACCAGCACCTGCTTCTGACCCGGATCCATGCGTCCGCACACCGAATAGGCCTCGGTTTCCTTGAATGAACAGGTTGTCATCGCCGCCCCTTTTTCAGGCCAGTATCCGCTGAAGGTTATCCACAGGTTGCTGAGCCCGAGAGCAGCAGCAAGTCCTTCGCTTTTATAGGTTACCGGAGCCGATGACCCCCCCAGCGTTCGCTTCAGCGGAAGCCAGTCGGCAAACGTGTATAAACCTGTGCCCCCGCCGCGCAAATGCAACTGTTTTTTTTCATAGATGGCCCGGATCAGCGAGGGCTTGTCCTCACCCGGTGCATCAAGCATCCAGCCGTTGTCGTTGTATATTTTCCCTGTTGCCTGGGACTGAAGCGTATAGTTTGTGGGGGTAAAGCCTGATTGCATAACGATCGCTTAGGTGAAGCGCAAAAATAAGAAAACTGGCCGGAAGGTTGAAATTTCCGTCAACACAGTGAATTTTTGCCGGCTAATTCTGGAACGGAATAATCCGATAGCCTGCAGAACGAAGATGCCCGGATGATTTTGCGATTCCGTAAAAAGAAATCTGCCCGGGAATTTGCCGCGTTCCGCAAACCATGTAAATTTGATGAAAACAATACCCATGAAATTTGTTCTTGACGGGAAACCCAGTATCCAGCTCAACCAGCTGCTAAAACTTCTGGGAATGGTTGAAACCGGCGGTGAGGCCAATTTGGAAATTACTTCCGGAAATGTAAAAGTGAACGGAAACACCGAATTCCAGAAACGTAAAAAACTGTTTCCCGGCGACCGGATTGAATATCACGGAGAAACAATTGAAATTTCCGGGAAATAGTGCTTTAATAGCAGGATGCTGAAGTAAGTTCAGGTTGTTTCTGGAAGTTTTATTCCATACATTTATGCTGATTAAATCAGATATCTTATGAAAAGAGTGATTTTCGGGCTGATTGCCCTGGCATTCCTGCTTTCATCGTGCAGGGAAACCATCGAGAAGGAAGTTGTGATGGTGAACGACACCACGGTGCTGGCTCCGCGCGACGGGGTATTTTATCACATTTCGAGCGGGCCGGAGAATCCGCACAAGGTACTGATGGCGCTGCGCCAGGCAGTTATGATGGCGGAGGATAAGGATGTTTTGATCTATTTCGACATCCGCGGCATTGAGGTTGTACTGAACGATGCCCCCGACCTCAGCTATCCCACCTTCCCAACCTCCATGGAATCGCTTAGAGCCTTGATGGATAAAGGGGTGACCATTTTTGCCTGTCCGGCCTGCCTGAAAGCCGCCGGAAAGAGCGAAGCTGACCTGATGCCCGGGGTGGTTCTGGCCGAGAAAGAGAAATTTTTCAGCTTTACCAAAGGTCGTATACTGACGCTGGACTATTGATTCAATTGCAGATCGGGGCATTGGCGGTTTAATCCGTTCGATGCATATTGCAACCGCACAGAGCCGGCAGACACGCATGCCCTGTCCTCCTTCCTTATCGTATAAGAAGGGGTTTCTTTATTTTTCCTTTGCAGATGAAAAAGGAACGGTAAGGTTATGACCTCACCGTATCAGCGGTTGCAGAATTTTTTCGATAATTTCGAAGGCTTCTTTCATGGTCTGGCCTGCATCACCGTCTGTCATTTCTGCAAAAGCAGGGACATTCATGCGAGAAATCCAGGTGCTGCCATCCTGCTTTTCATACACCGAAACCCTGCAGGGCAGCATGGGTGAAGAATCGCGGTAAGCATCCTGCGACAGGATTCTGAAGGCGAGAGCAGGATTGCACAGCTCAATCACACTTACCGGAAGTACTTCCCTGCCATTTTTCCGCATGGTTTCCTGCAGGTTGTGTGTGGCAAGTATCTTCCATCCGCCCTCGTCGATGGCATTAGTAAGATTTTCAATGGTCTCTGCAAAGCCAAAGCGGCTTTGGTTCTCAAACATTACAACGGGCTTTTCCATAGTTTCAGAAATTGGGCTTCGCAGCCGGTTAGGATATGAAAGTACCTTTTTACTTTTTCCGTCATGGTACTTTTCCTAAAACAATCGATCAGGCATCCGGTCCGTTAACGTATGGGATGCCTGACACATTGGATATCAACGGAAATCAGAGGTATTTGTTTACCTGTTTTACCAGGAAATCTCCGGGTTTTACTCCTACTATCCGTTCCACTTCCTTTCCATCCTTGAAAACAATAATGGTAGGGATTCCCCGGATGTTGAATTTTTGCGATACCGAAGGAAAATGATCCACATTCAGCTTGGCCACGACAGCTCCGAAAGTTTCGTCTTCCGCCAGTTTGTTGAGTACGGGACCCATTACCTTGCATGGCATACACCATTCGGCCCAGAAATCGACCAGCACAACGCCTTTGCCGGTTTCAGCCCTGAAGTTTTTATCGTTCAGGGTTACGATCCGCGCGCTTTCGGCAACGGCAGGGGCATTTTTCATTTTGCGGAACGAAAAATAGAGATAAACCAGAAATAAGGCAATTATAGCCAGTGCAATCAATATTCCTGTTGTCATATCAATGGGTTAAAGGAGCGTGAAAGTGTTTGGTTTTGAGCTGATGCAGATAGTTTGAAGCGGCGAGGGCGGCAATGGTGCCGTCGCCTACCGCTGTAGTTACCTGACGGTAACGCTTGGCAATGGAATCGCCGGCGGCAAAAACTCCGGGAATGCTGGTCGACATATCCGGAGCCGTTACAATCTCATTCCACTGGTTGAGTTCCACTTTTCCTTTCAGGAATTCGGTGTTGGGAACATAGCCAATAAAAATAAAGACCCCGTCGGTAGCAAAGTTTTGTACCTCTCCCGTTTGCAGATTTTTAATATCCACACTCCGGAGTTTTTCATCTCCGTGAAATGCCGTGATGGCAGATTCCATAACGAAATGGATTTTTGGATTTGCCTTTGCCTCTTCCACCGCCCATTCAAACGCCTGAAAGTGGTCGAACTGGTGGACGATGGTAACTTTAGTTGCGTATTTGGTAAGCGAAACGGCTTCTTCAAGTGCAGAGTTGCCGCCTCCTACCACTACGATCTCCTTTCCGGTGAAAAAATCGCCGTCGCAGGTAGCACAGTAGGAGATACCCTGACCTTTGAATCCGGCTTCTCCGGGCACGTTGAGGGTACGTGAGCGTCCTCCCGGGGTTAAAATGATCGCATCGGATGTGTACCCCGAACCGTCGGAAAGGGTAATTTCCTTGATTTCGCCTTCGGTTTCAATGGTTTCAAGCTGAACGTTGGAGCGAATGGTACATCCGAAACTTTTTGCCTGCTTTTTCATGATATTGGCCAGCTGGTATCCCGAAATGCTCTCCACACCAGGGTAGTTTGCAATCTCATGGGTCAGAATCATCTGACCTCCGGGAACTCCGTCGCTGATTATCAATGTATTCAGCCGAGCCCGGGAAAGGTATATTCCGGCTGTTAATCCTGCCGGTCCTCCGCCGATAACGATGGCATCGAAATGATTCGTCTGTTTCATAGTTCTGATCGTTGGAAATCCGCAGGGAAACCACCGGCTCCCCTGCAGATTTGGAGATTACTGTTAACGGTTGGTACCGGCGGTTACCGGACTGAATTCCTTATCGAGGATTGTACGGACCTGTGCCATGCTCTGAATGCTGGAGGTTGCCTTTACAAGCTTTCCGTTTTTGTAGTACATGGTGAAAGGAATACCCATAAAGCCCCGGACTTCGGGAACATCGCGGATAACGTATGCCTCCGGATTGTCGAATTCCATATCGGCGAATTTTACGTGTTTGTATTCGTCCTCAAGCTCTTCCATGATTCCGTATACAGGTATACACATGGGGCCCATGCGGCCGCAGCAGATCATTACGTTTTCGTTTTCGTTGATGAGTTTCTGATGCTCATCTGCAGTCATTACATGATGAAGATTGGTGTAAAGCATGATATTTGTTTTTTTGGTTAAACAAAAAGATACTAAGGGTGCTCCCCGGATTAAATCCGGGCATTTATTGTTTTTAAAAGTTTCAGATTCAGGCCGTTAGATTAGGCTCTGCCGGGTGATTGGTCGGTTTAGGACTCAGAGATTTTTATCCCGTAGGACAGCGGCATAGCTTTTCGGTAAACGGCGGACACACCGCAGTAGCGCTCCTGCGACAGATCGATGGCTTTGCGGAGTTTTTCCTCATCCAGCCCTTTGCCTTTGAATTCATAAATCAGGTGCATGCTGCTGTAGTGTTTCGGATGTTCTTCCGTCATTTCAGCCTCAATAACTATATTGAAGCCTTCTAATTCCACACGCATTTTTTTTAGAATGGAAACCACGTCCATACCGGTGCATCCGGCCAGGGAGGCGAGCATCAGTTCCTTGGGCCTGGGGCCTGCATCGTTTCCGCCAACTTCGGCTTTTGCATCCATGGTCAGCGTATGACCGCTAACCTGTGCATCAAATTGCATATCGCCTTTCCAGGTTGTATTGAGAGTCTGTTTCATTGCTTTATTGTTTTGATGATGCAAAATTACAACCGGCTGAAGTTTCTGCCAAGAAAATGAGGCCGGGCTTCCACAGGCCAACTTTTTTCTTGAGCAGAATCCGGTAAGGTAATTTACTATGTATTCGGAAATTATACCAACCGGCTCATTATGTTGCGGGTACTGCAATTTCCATGGCGCCATCGCCTGTGTTCACTAAATAAAAAACGGGATCCTTGCCGAATTTTTCGCGGAATGCAGCAGCGGCATTTGCTTTGAATTCCCCGGCGTGTTCCGTTTTAACCAGGTTGATGGTGCACCCTCCGAAGCCTCCTCCCATCATGCGGGCACCGGCAACGCCATTGGTGGCAGATGCTATGTCGACCAGTAAATCAAGTTCATCGCAACTGACATCGTATTTGGCGCGCAGACCGTGATGCGATTCGTACATCAGCCTGCCCGTTTCTTCGATGTCGCCTTCTTCCAGCGCCTTGCAGGTATCCAATACCCTGCGGTTTTCTTCGGTAACGTATTCGCAGCGCAGGAAAATCTCTTTTCCCAGCATTCGCGTGCAGGCCAGCACATCCTCAGGTTCAGCATCCCTAAGGCTGCGCAGACCGCTGATCTGCGTTTTCAGCAACATAACGCCCTCTTCGCACTGTGCACGCCTGATGTTGTATTCCGAGGCGGCCAAACTGTGTTTTACTTTCGTATCGGCCAGGATAAGCTCATATCCGCTCAGCTGTAGGGGGAAATAACGGTAATCGAGCGAGCGGCAGTCGAGCTGTATGGCGTGCCCGGCTTTTCCGTGCAGCGAGGCAAACTGGTCCATAATTCCGCACCGAACGCCAGCATAGTTGTGTTCGGCAAGTTGTCCGGTTTTTGCCAGTGTCATTCGGTCAAGCCCATAACCGTTCAACCGGTCGAAGGCTAAAGCAAAGGCACTTTCGAGAGCTGCAGAGCTGGAAAGTCCCGCACCTTCCGGGATATCGCCCCCGAACACCGCCTTAAATCCGCTGGTCCGATACCCCGCTTTATGTAGTTCCATCGTTACACCGTAAGGATACATTGCCCAGTGCGGCAGTTTTTGGAAGTCTTTACCGGTTTCAAATTCAACGGTTTCGCTGAAATCGAAGGAGTGTATGATGGCTTTTTGGTTTGCGGAAGGGGCTATAGCCAGGTAAATACGTTTGTCGATGGCCGCCGGAAGAACGAATCCGTCGTTGTAATCGGTATGCTCACCAATGATGTTGATGCGTCCGGGTGCCGAAAAGAAGCGGAAATCTCCCCCAAAGAGTTTACGGAAGCGGTTGCTTACCTCTATGTTCTTCATAAGGTGCCTGTTTACCAGAAAACGGTATAAATCAGTGTTAATATTATCATCACAGTGTATGCTGCCACGTTGAAGTTAAGGCTTGTCCGGAAGGTTTCCCGCGGCAGCGGTATGGCTTTGGGATCTTCATCGTACTCCGCCGTTACCAGCGTTACACCCATAATTACCACGATGGTGATGATGCAGGTGTATAGCATCTGGTCGAGAAATGGCATTTGAATGGGCAAAAACTTCAGCAGCAGAGCCACCGGGATGGAACTAAGAACGCCGGAGATTGCTCCCCGGGTGTTGGTCTTTTTCCAGAAAAGCCCCATGAGAAATACCGCCAGAATACCCGGACTTACCACTCCGGTATATTCCTGAATGTACTGGAACATCTGGGGCATGGTGTCAAGTGCCGGGGCTACCACGACGGCAATTGCCAGTGCAGCCAGTACCGATATCCGGCCAACGCCAACCAGGTTATTGCCTTCTTTTGCTTTCGCGAAAAAGGGTTTGTAGATATCCATGGTAAAGATGGTGGCCGTTGAATTGAGCATGGATGCCAGGGATGAGACAATGGCTGCGGTGAGTGCTGCCACCACCAGCCCCTTTAGGCCTGTCGGGATAAATGTTTTAACAAGCCACGGGTAAGAGACGTCGTAGTTGATGCTGCCATCGGCACGTGTGAACGCATCGCTAACCCCGCCGATTACGGAGGTACCTTCGGGTTGTGTGAAAAGCACATAGGCTATGATGCCGGGTACCACGACCAGCACAGGAAGCAAAAGTTTCAGGAAGGCTGCAAATGCAAGTCCTTTCTGTGCTTCACGCAGCGATTTGGCCGCCAGGGCGCGCTGGATGATGTATTGATTGAATCCGAAATAATAGAGGTTGGCAACCCACATCCCGCCGATTATTACACCGATTCCCGGAAGGTTCATGTATTCGGGGTGATCGCGGCTGAGAATCATATGGAATTTGTCGCCGGCAACACGGTACAGATGGTTCATCCCCTCGTATATTCCTCCGTCGGGAGTAATTCGGTTAAGAGCAATCAGGGTGGTGATGAGTCCGCCAATCACCAGCAGAACTACCTGTATTACATCGGTCCATGCAACGGCTGAAAGTCCACCCCAGATCGAGTAGGCTGCTGCAAACAGTGCAAGACCGATGATGAGCGGGAAAATCATGGATCCGTCCCCGGTTCCCATTATGGTATCCAAAGCTTTTGCGCCCAGAAAGAGAACGGAGGTGAGGTTTACAAAGATGAAAAGCGAAATCCAGAAAACGGCCAGAATGGTTTTCAGGTTGGTATTAAAACGCTTCTCGATAAATTCAGGGATGGTGAAAAGTCCCTGCCGGATAAATATCGGAAGGAAATACCTGGCTACCAGAATCAGGGTGATGGCGCCCATCCACTCATAGGAGGCAATGGCCAGGCCGATGGCGAAACCCGAACCCGACATCCCGATAAACTGTTCAGCGGAGATGTTGGCAGCTATCAGCGAAGCTCCTATTGCCCAGAATGGAAGACTCTTCCCCGCAAGGAAGTAATCTTCGGCAGTTTTTTTCTCCCCTTTCTTTCCTCTCGATACCCAAAGACCGACAAAAAGAATCAGCAGTCCGTAAACCGTAAAGACAATGTAATCCGGAGTGTGAAATGCGCCCATAAACAGTGATGTTGTGTGTGGTGAATCAGCCGGCGGTGGCTTAAACCGGAGGCGGCTCCTGCAAATATACTTTATTTATTTCCTTATTGATGCAGCGTTTCGAACCGGAAAACTGCTTTCTGGCTGTACGTCTCACCAGGCATCAGCAGGGTCGGAGGAAACGATTTCTGATTCGGGGTGTCGGGTAAATGCTGGGTTTCGAAGCAAAGAGCCAAATGCCGGGAATATACAGTATTTTCATGCCCCCTGATGCTGCCATCGAAATAGTTGGCCGAATATACCTGAATGCCGGGCTGGGTGGTGTAAACCGACATTCTTCTTCCCGATCGCTCATGGTACAGTATTGCTTTTTCCTGTGCTGTTGTACCGTTTTCCGGAACAAAACAGTAGTCCAGTTCATGCCTTGACGGGATGCCCCTGTCGGAAAGCTTTACTCCTTCGCGAAAATCGAACACGCTTCCTTCACAGGGTAACAGCCTTCCCGTGGGGAGCTGATGTTCATCGAGTTCCAGGTAATAGAGGGCATTCATGAGCAGGTAATGGCTTCCGATATCTTCCCGGAAACCGCTCAGGTTAAAGTAGCTGTGGTTGGTCAGATTCACATGGGTTGGCCTGTCGCTTGTTGCTTCGTAATCGATTGTCAGGGTGTTATCGTCGGAAAGCGTATAAGTTACCAAAGCGCTCAGGTTACCCGGATAGCCCTGGTCAAGGTCCGGACTAAGCAGGCTGAGCCTTACACCCGTGAATCCGCTTCCCGCAAAGGATTCTGAGTCCCATAGTCTGGTGTGGAAACCACCCGCTCCGCCGTGAAGCTGGCAGTATCCGTTGTTATTCTGCAGAGGATAAATAGTGTCGTCAATTTGAAAAGCGGCGCCGGCAATGCGGTTGGCAAAACGGCCAACGATGGCACCAAAATAGGGATTTGGCTTCAGGTATTCTCTCACGGTCGGGAATCCGGCGGTTATGTGTTCCATTTTGCCATCCCTGCCCGACATACGCATGCTCATGATTATGCCGCCGTAATTTGTCAGGTGCATCGCAAGACCATTGTCGGTCTCCATTTCATAAATCATACAAGCTCTGCCATCGGAAAGGATTTCCCGCCCGGTCTTCAGTGTTTTCATGCAGGTGTCTTTTCGTCAGCAGCCTGTTCCAGCGGCTGCTCACGGCGAATATACGGACTTCCGCAATAATATTTTTATGCAATGATTCTCTATTTAGGTTACGGTACGGCTAGTTTATACCACAGGAAAAAAGCGGCTTTTGCCCTTTCAGGCTCTTGCCTTGAGGTAACCTGTATGAAAGCTGCACTGCAAAATTTCCCGGAGGCTATACATCGGCGGGCCGGGTCATATATTCGCGCTTGAAGAGGTTGTTGATGATAAAGGAAATCTTCAGGCGGCCGGCGGGCTGCCAGGCTCTGCGCCAGTTGACCGGCACATCGCCGGTGTTGTGTTTTTGCCTGTATTCGTAAAGTCCGGGCAATATAAAAATGGGCACTGCCACGCCGTTTACCCTGAGCGAATCCTCAAAAGCGCAGTCGATGTTGATGATGTGGCTGTGATAATCCAGGTTAAGGCCGGTGGAAAACTCTTTTACGGAGTCGTCGAACGCCACTTTCACATTGTGGTAAAACCGGTATTTAAGGATGTTTTTATTGGTGGAGGCGGTATTGAATAATCCGGACTAAAGTAGGCCACCCATTCCGGAGCAAAGTAGGCCAGTTATTCCGGGGCAAAACATGCCAAAAAAGGTTGACATGTTACGCTCAG
>JALHHH010000018.1 GCA_022837485.1 Bacteroidales bacterium | reverse complement strand
TTGTTCGATAGCGTAATCGGCGCAAAAGTTACGCTGGCGACCAACCTTTCACTGGGGTTTTATCTCAGCAATACATTTTAGCCAACAGATAATCATGTATACTGGAGCTTACGGCCTTTCATCAGCACTGAAGTCTGCTAATCCGGGCATTCCCAGATACACGGGATCCAGTGCCAGCTTTTCGCCTTTTGAAAGATGCAGATTCCGAATTAAAATCTCATTGTATCCGCTTGCTACCGGATGAAGCAGCAGATGCCATACTCCATCTTCCAAACCCTGGAAGCGGAATGTTCCGTCGGGCCACGGACGTGTACGAAGTGTGTCGCTTTCATTAAAAAGTACTGCTACCGGCAAGGCCTCTTTGGGGAAAACGCTCCCGCTGATTTCTGCCGTACCCTGCCGGCTGGCAAGCCTCCAAATGGGATCGAAATGGTATTCAGCGCCTCCTCCGTGAGATATTGATCTGGCAACATCAATCGCCAGCCGCAGCTGCAATACCTTTCCTGCCCTGGCATCTGCGTTCACTTCTGTTAGTAATCCCCATGCATATTCACCCGAAACGCGCAAAGGAAATCGTGTTGTTCCAATTGAAAGATAATTGCCCGCACCGGTTATCAATCGAAAACGGGTTATTAATCCCGGATTTACCTCCGAACGAATAATCAATCGGGTAGACTTGTCCGGCGAAGTTGTGTAAGTTGTTATACCCGGTGAAATCACCGCCAGGGTATGCCATTCATCGCTTTCATCGCTGTATTGCACACCCCGGATGTCGAGCTCCAGTGACTGGTAAGCCATATTTTCAGCCGATAACCAAACTTCAAGAGTGGCTTTTTCACTTCCAGCCAGTGCGAGAACACTTCCCGGATTATCTGCCTCCTTCTCGCAGGAAGCCATCACAGTAAAGGTAAAGATGGCCAGTAATGCCACCATGAAATTTCTCGTTCTCATAATCGTGATTTTTGGTGGTTAATACTCCGCTTCAGGCACAAAGCATGTTCCGAAGTCGTTACCGGAATCCGGACTTCCCTAAGTTTTGATAATCAGACTTGAAATAGGCTGAATAATAGCATTATACGAATAACCATTTTTAATGAACCGGTATCGTAATTATCCAAATTTCCCCTATTCTTTCCGTTATTGGTAAACATAGCCAACAATTTGTGGAAACTTATCCACGGCCATCTAAACGTAGTCGTACAATTTTCTTATTCCGTCGGGTATATCATATCGAAAATAATTAATTCTGTTATATCTTTGCCTCCCTGAAACTATATGATATGGATATGAAACGGGTATTTACCATAATTGTCTGCTGCATTTTTATAGCCGACAGCATCACTTTCGCCAAAACGAATACGCAGAATCCGGTTAAGCTGAATGACGCTCTTGCGACTGCCCGCCATCATTTGTCAAAATACAATGCAAATTCGATGATTATAAGCGATCTATGCTATTTAATATCCAGGAGTGCTGATCCGATTGCCCTTTCTGTTGCTGAGACTGCGGTTAATAGCGATTGTCCGGAACCGGGGGCTTTAGCCTGGGTGTTTAAACTGGATCCTGCAGGTTATGTGGTTGTTTCTGCTTCTTCCGATCTCCCTGCAATACCTGCCTGGTCATTTACCGGTGATTTCGGTCAGCCCGAAACCGGCAACCCTTTGTATTGTCTGCTAAAAGCGGACCTCACTGTCCGGCTCGGGTATGCCCTTGAAAAGGGTATACGCTTGGCCGGCAGGGCAGGGGATAGTCTCACTGACAAAAGCGGCGATCGCCCGGAGAAGTGGCCATCTGTCGGCGACGGCTGGCTTTCAACAAACTGGACACAAAATGCGCCGTACAATAACCTTTGTCCAATGGATCCGCTGACTTCCACGCGAAGCTATGCGGGCTGCCCTGCCGTGGCTATGGCTCAGATTCTTAATTTTCATAAAAATACCAATAACACCCATTTCAACGATTACGACGATTATTACCACAGTTATGCCGGACGCAACTACCAGATCGACGACGATTATGCTCTGAACGGATTTCCTTCCTTTGATCAGCTCAACGTTTACCTGGATACCCTGAACGCTCACTATAACGGCAATATCAGCCTCACAAGTACCGATAAAGCCGCGCTGGTTTTTGCCTGCGGAGTAGCCTGTACTCAGGTATTTACCTCCCAGGCTTCGGGCACATTTGGCGTAAATCAGGCATTTGATGCCTATCAGAGGTTTGGATTCAGCACTTCGGTGTTGCTCAATGAAACCAACAACGACCTTTACGACCGGCTTAAACAAAACATGATGGATACGCTTCCGTCTCACCTCGCCGTTGTGGATCCGTCCTGGCAAACCGGGCACAATGTGGTTGTGGATGGCTATAATACAGACGACTATTACCACCTGAACTTCGGCTGGGGCGGGATGTACAACGGCTGGTACCTGCTTCCGGAAGAAATTCCGTACAATCTCACCGTAGTGGAGGGGGTTGTAGTCGACATAATGAAAGACACAAGCTCGGTGAACAGCCAGTTAATCGCCACGGAAAATCCTGCTGTTTTCCCCAATCCCTCTACAGGGATTTCCACAGTAACCTTCTCAAATCCGCACCATAAGCCTCATGCATTATCAATCATCAGCACAGCCGGGCAGTTGATTGAATTCCGGAACAACATCACCGGAAGTGAAATTCGTGTGAATACAGCTGCATGGCCGGCAGGAATGTACGTTTTTATCATCCGCGACGGTGAAGGCAGACAGACATCCGGCAAGCTCATGGTAAATTAACCGTCAGCCTGAAGCTGCTGCCGGGGATTTTTAATCCATGCGGTTTGTAAGTATCAGAACGATAGCACTTTGTTGCATTCAACCGTCCATAGTGCAAACTCTTTCATATTACTGATCTTAACGCCTTCAATCAGCGGGAGTTTGTCAATTCCTCTTGCTTCCGAGCATCCGCCGCAGCTTTTTACCTCTGCGCCTTTCTGAATCACCGATTTCAGCATTCTTTCGATGTTGTAGTATCCGCCTGGTGTGTTCTGGGATGGTAATCCGCAAAAGACGGCATCTGCCAGCAGAAATATCTTTACCTCAACAGTTTCGCCGTGTTCTTTTTGCAAAGTCATTGCCATTCTCAGCGCATTGTACGCTTTCTCCGTCCCGTAAGGAGCATCGTTGATGATGATAAGTATTTTTTGCATCCGATTTCGTATAATTATTTCCTGAACCTGAGTTTGAGGTTTGATCTTTTGAATATGTTAGCGCCAGAAAGCATTGTATTGCATATTGCCCGTTCCAGATTAAGGTTTATTTCAGGAGGGAGTTTCTTTTGCCTTTCTTCAGAAGTACCACCTCCACATTTTCACTTGTAATCAGGCATCCCGTCGGAATTTTGTCCATCCAGGGCTTTATGCCCTTCAGAAAACGAACAATCTTCTCCTCCTCGTCCACCAACTCGACAACAACAGGTAGCTTTTCAGTAATTTCCCAGAATTTACCGGAGTGTATCACGCTGCTCGATCCGTATCCCATACAGCCCTTTGTAACCGTGGCGCCGGCAAGTCCGTAACGTCGGGCAGCAAAAACCAGGGTTTCACTCAGCAGGGTATGCCTGAATTTGTCGGTATTGCTGATGTAAATCCTTAACCGTACTGCTTGTGTGTTGGTTTCCATGCTTAAGAGATTTTTGTGAGTGCGTGTCCGCCAAATGTGGCCAAAAGGCCCAGAAATACGCTCAGCCCTGCATAGAGGCTGAAGTACAGTATACTGCCATCGCGCAGCAGAGCCATGTTCTCGTTCGAGAAGGTGGAGAAAGTGGTAAATCCTCCGCAGAAACCTACAGCCAGGAATAAACGCATTTCATTGTTTCCAAGTGTGCCCCTGTCGGATAAACCATAAATCAGTCCGATTAAGAAGCAACCAAGGATGTTTACCCAGAAAGTCCCCAGCGGGAAGGAGGTAATAACAGAGTTTTGTATGCCCCTGGAAAGAAGATAACGGGCGATGCCACCAAGGAAGCTGCCGGAGCCAACGATGAGAAGTAGTTTCAACATACTGCTGATGTATACGTGATGTAAAAATATGCATTAAGCGGCAGCAAAGCATCTGCAGGCTCCGCTGACCGGGCATTTTTTTATCAGGAGTTATCAGCTTTTTAAAGGCGATTAAAGGCTAACCCCATAGCCGGTATAAAAATACATAGTTTTGAGATGCGGACAAGCTCCGCGTTTGTTTCCGTTTGATTTTTGCCTACCTGCGTATGCTTACTTCTTCCGATTTTTCGCTTTCCGCTCCATCCGTATTTGTCGTGGTCAGATAGTAGAAGTACAGCACACCGCCAATTGCTGTTGTGTCGGTGTATTCTGAGGCTTCCGGTCCTGTTTCCGCTACTTTTTCTGCCGGTTTTCCCCTTTCGTACCGGTAAATGCTGATTCCCGAAAGACCCTCATACTGTATTTCGCTCCACTCAAGGTGGATGCCTTCGCCGGAAGCCATAGCCTGAAGTGCAAACGGCGGCAAAGGAATGCTTTTGATCGTGCGAAGCGAAAAAGTGGCTGCCCCTGAGCGATTTCCGTCCATGTCGACCGATAGTAAGCCGTACACATACAGTTGCCCGGGACTGGCAGTCGTATCGATGAAGCCGTTGACGCGCAGAAGCGCATTTTCCGGTATGAGCAGCTGTTCGCTGCCGTCTTCCGTCCTCCTGCTGACGCTGTAACCGGCAACTGCAGGATATCTTTTTTCAAGGTCTTCCCAGTTTAAAACAACATTTCCATCCTCTTCGTATCCGGTGAAGTTTGTTGGAACCGGCGAAGGTTCCGAAATTATTGGTCTTATGTATGTGTAATCGGAAAAACCACTCTCCACAAAACTGCTGCTTTCAGTTTTTGCAGCAAAGATATAGGTGGTTAACCCCGACAGAATCCGCGTAGTGTCGTAATAATTTACCAGCATCGAATCGTTTGGCCTCAGCAGGTCGCTCACAGCTTTCAATTCGGGTGTCAGTCCGTCGTTTCGGTAAATTCGGATGCCGGCGGCTTCTGCATCGCTCACCCTGTACTGCAGAAATACCCCTCCGCGCAGCCGTTCCGACCGCACAAGCCATGGCGCTGCCGGGGGCTGTGGATTATATGCTGCACTGAATATCAGATTGCTGTATACGGCCTGCTCACTGTTTTCGGGCAGGGCTCTCAACCGGTAGTAGTAAACCCGGTCGAGACTCGCCAGTTCCGTAAAGTCCTTGTCTGGGTGCAAACTTCTGACAATTTCAATCGACCGGACGTTTTTGCTGCTGCTGAGTTTCCATTCCAGATTGATGCGTAGCATTTTGGAATCTTTCGTGGCTTTTGTCTCTGTAAACCACAACCCGGAAGCTTCCGGTGATATCACGCTAATCATGCTGCTGCTGCCGGCTCTACGATTTGTATCGAGCTGAACAATAAAGTATTGCAGGCTATTCAGATGCGGCATTTTCATCACGCTGGTGTCAAAAAAGGTGTAAAACGTTGTGTCGGAGCTTCGCATAATGGCTTTTACACCTTTGGCTTCCACCGGATTGTCGCCTTCATAGCGGAGCGGCATAAAATCTGGAGCCGGACGATCGCCTTTACTGAACCATTTCAGATAAATCATCCGCGACGTCGTTTCGCTTGTCAAAAAAACCGGATAATCGAATTCTACCGGAGATTTTACCTGTGCATTAACACCCGATTCTGCCAGGAGAACGATCGTTAGGATTATATATGTATTTAGTTTGCAGACCTTCATAATGTTTATGTTTTGAAGTAATTTCATAAGTTTTCAGCGTCTTCACGGGCATAGATTTTCTCCGCAGCTTCCGAGCATAAGTCCGAAATCACAACCCGAGTCGCTGATTTTCATTTTAAGACCAATGTCTGGCGAAGTAATGTCTACTCCCGTCCAGCCTAGTCCGTAAAACACTTCAGCTGAAACTCCTGCGTTTACACTGCCGCAGCCGGTTACATTATACGAGCCATTGGAATAGTATGTGCCACTAATTCCCATCTGGGCATTGGCATGTACACTCAGGGAATAAAGGCCTCCGCTTATACCTCCGCCGATGTTTCCATCGGCAAGTAGTGAGATGCCGTAAGAGTTAACCTGAGGATCGAACGTCATCCAGGTCCGGGCATACATTGAAAGGTCGGCATATACCTGAACACCGACAAACTGATCGATCAGCGGCAAAGTAACTCCCCATTCTATGGATGGAATCAGCTGCTTGGTGATGGATCCCTGGAATAAAAAGCCGCTTACCTTTCCCTGGAACTCCGACGGTATGCATTTCAGCGCCCGGAAAGGAGACGAAAGGGCAGGAGGGATGGCCTGATAATCGCCGAACAATCCGAAAAGTCCGCAACCGCCGATTCCGGGAATACTCAGGTTTCCCTGTACGTTGATGTACCATCCGTTCGGGTCGAAAATGCAATCGGCTGTGCCATTTGCCTGCATCCCGGCAAGGTTTTTATCGATGTTTACAGAACCGGTAAGCCGCGAATTTGCAAAGTCGTATGTAAGCGTCATTCCCGGAAAGGCATCAAGCTTACTTACGCTAAGGCTCTGGCTGCCGGCGTTTATATCGCCTTCGCATATGAACCTGAGTCTGCTCTTTTGGGTATTGTTGCTGATGCCGTTCATGCCGGCCATTTCGCCTTCAAACCAGAAGTTGTTCCACTGATGCTGCGAACGGTTTACTTCCATTCCCCCGACAACCTTCTCGAAATACTTGCTGTGATCCTGGGTGATGTATATTTTCTCATCAGAGGGTATGTCGATTTCGGTGGAAGCCGGTTTATGGAGCAGTACAATCCTTACCGGCCCGAGTTTCCCTTCTTCCGTCGCCGTTCCGCTGGCGGTAAAAAGCTGTGGTGCAAATTTTATACTCACCGGATCCCAGATAAATGCCATGTTGTTGTGGGTGAAATTTATGGGATTGGGATTATCTACGATAAATTTCATCCCTGCGGATGTTTTTTGCCATGCCATGTTCCCGTTGAATTCCTCGATGTATGGAATTCCCGGCTTGTACGTACCCTGAACCTTGAGCCAGGGCGGACTGGCAGAATTAAATACGTTGAGAATTGTTCCCGTTGCAGGCCTGAAATCCACGATGTCGAAAAGCTTCAGGTCGGTGGCCAGGGGTTCCAGTCTGGGTTCGCTGCCATCGCTGATCATACGTATACCGTTGAGCGGCAGCCTTTCTCCGGGAATTCCGGGAACCCCTTGAATGAATGCCGTTTGAGGTCCTCCGTCGGATGTGGCATACAACACCCACTGCATATTGCCGCCGCCGGTGTCGTAATAATTAAGACCTTGGTTTTGTGTGGTAACCGTAACGGGCAAGGTGCCAAGGATTTTTATTCCACTGAATTCAGCAATAGTGTTGCCGTGGTCGATTGCATTCCCGGTTATTGCAAGGTTTTTGAGCGGTACGTCTATAATCCCGGTCTTTATAATGGCTTCGTCTATTTTGACACCCAGGTTGTCGATGCTCCATTTCTGACTTGTAAGTTTCCATTTATTCAGGTTGAAGGATATTGGAGACTTACCATTGTATGTAAACAGGTTCTTGCTAATTTCCACAACCCCTAGCTCAATTTTTAGGTCGGATGGTGTTACGTTGCTGCATTGGGTGTGCAGAGTTGTATTAAGCTGCAACTTAGCGCTGTTGAGGTAAGATTTGGCGACATCGGCACGCGCTGAATTTTCAAATGCAGGTAATGAATACTGAAGGGCTCCTCCGTTTTCGTTGCACACGAAAAAGCCGGTTACGGGCAATTTTACCGGTTTTGTGACAGCCGGGTTGGCCGTTAATACGGGCATTTCCATTTTTTTGGTTCCGCTTTCTGCGCTAACAGCCAGGTAAATGACCGGCAAAGCCGCCATGGTGTTGTTGAATTCAGATGGTTCAATTTTTACTTTTCCAATGATAACCCCCCAGGCCGATGCCGGTGCCTCCCGGTCGATCGTTAGCCCGCCCTGTTTATATAAACTTCCCGTAAAGGTTTTTAATACCATTAAGGACGTTATACCGGGCTTGTCTGTAACTACCGGAATCGTAACCGGCTCGGCAATGGGTATTCCCTTACTGTTTTTTCTGGTTCCGGCTTTAATGGCTATTCCCGAAAAAGGTACGACAGTGGCGGCATCGGTACTGAATTGCTCGTTGTTTTTCAGCTGTGTAAGATTTCCGTTGATGCGGATAATCCCCTCTTCGTCTTTCAGTCGTGTGACCTCCATCGGGAATCCCATAAGGCTCGTAATATCCATATCTTCATAAACGGTAAGATTGAAATCGATTGTTATACACTCGTTCGAGGCTTTATTGATCAGTATTTTTCTTTCATCGCCTATGTAGTTGCTTTGCGATTTCGATGCCGTAACCTGTTGCAGATAATTACGTACCGGGAAATTGTTCATGTAATAATATCCGTCGGCTCCCGAAGTACTGCTTAGAGTGTCATCCGATCCTGAATACCGCACACTGGCAATTCCTACCGGCGATTCGGTGCCGCTGCCGGCGTATACATGCCCTTTGATGCAGGCAGCAGGTTTCAGCACGCAATTTAAAACAGTAGGATTCTGGCTGTAGGGGATTTTTATGGTAAAGAATCTGGTTTCAAAATTACGGCTGGTATTCGAAGGCATTCCAACACGGATTCTGTACTCCTGGTTGTTGTTTGATCCTCCGTTTACAAATCTAAACGTAACGATTCCGTCGGTATCCGTGAAACCGCCTATAGGGTAGTTATGCCCTTGCTGGTTGGTGGAAACATTCATGATGTTGACCTGGACGTTCTGTATCGGCATCGGGATGAAGTTGTTGTAGGTTTTTACCCTGACTTCCAGCCTTCGTTTCAGAGTAAACAGTTTCACATCCAGATGTTTGACAGCCTGTGCAGCTTCGAATTCAATGGTATCGGTAATGTATCCGTTACGTTTAACGATAAGCTTTTGAGTAACACCGGGCAGGAGTGGCACAGGCATCTCAAAACTGCCGTTGGATGCTTTACTGTTGTATGTCTTTCCTCCCGGAAGCATCAGCTGGGCGCTCAGCGGCTGGTTGCTTTCAGCATCCCGCACATATCCTTTCAATACCGCTCCTTTGCGAAGCTTTAATTCGTTCATAATGCGCTGACGGCCATGAATAATCACGCCAATGTGCTCGTCGATGGTCTGGTAACCGTCTTTACTGACCAGAAGTCTCCGGTCGGGACCGGTAACTGCTTTGGTTTGCGTATTGTAAACCATGCTCAGGTCGTCGAAGACAAACTTTCCGTCGGCAGCCGATACAGCCATCAGGCTGTTGAAATATTGTCCGCAGTTATTCTGCAGGCAGTTCACCATTGGCTGGTTTTCATTATACATCCAGTACGGATAAAAGATCTTCAGGTTGTTCTTCGGACTAAGGCCGTACGTTTCGTTCAGATCGATTTTGGCTCCTGCTATGGGAGATGTATCCTCCATTTCAAGCACCGTTCCGGCAACTTTAGGATATTGCGGCCACAGGTACAATTCTTTCGATTGGGCTGCCTTTGCATAATTGTAAAATCTCGGGAACTGCAGACCTGATGGATCAATATTGCCGATGCCCGTTTCATCCGGGATGGTTGGCGGGGGGCTCCATGCCTGTGGTGCACCGAAGGTAAAATTCATATCGGCTTCCGGCGGGGTGTCGGCCATAAGATAATACTGAAACTGACTCTGGTGATGCCAGACGACCCTCTGGAAAACCAGCGTACCATCGGGTCCGGTGGTTCCGTGCGCTACCACTGTAAACCCCGGAAACTTGTTTTTAACGGATTCTTCCACCTTGTGCTGTTGTCCTTTGATCTTCCCGTCGTTCAGAGGGTATAACTGGTAGGAGAAATCAATTTTCCTGCACAGGTAAACATTTATTGTGCTCAGCTTCTGCGTTCCGATTGCATTTGCAAGGTCGTTGCTTAAGTTTTTGTCGGGAAGGGTGGTAACAGTCAGCTGGCAGCTTCTTACCAGTGCAACCACTTCGCCGGTATTAAGATCCTTTCCTTTTTCCGGCATCAGCAGAGCATCGGGATTGAAGTAGAAATTGCGGTGAGGTGCCTCCAATACAATAAAGGCAACTCTGTAATAATCAAATCCCAACTCTCCCGTTCCCGATCCGCAGCGTTTCCCGAATTCCGTGCCGTACAGATAATTGAAATTGAACCGGCCTTCCGAATCGGTTGTTGTAACACCCAGCACCCTTCCGACCTCAGAGTCTTCGCACGCATCGTGAGGCTGCAGAAATGTTCCGATTACTTTATCGGGCAATAACGGCTGTCCTTTTGAAACTTTAGCATGGCCGATCACGAGTTTAAGATTTGCGCCTGCAAGTGGGAGTTTTTGATTTTCACCCGGATCCGGATATTTGTAAACCAGTTTCCCAAAAACTTTTACAGGGACAAACGGCAGGGGGACTTCCATATTTACACCGCCAATGTTAACGGGTTTTACAGCAGGCTCATCCGTAACTATCCCAATGTCGAAACCAGGGAACAGTACTCCGCTTGATTTCCAGATAAATGAACATACTTCACTCTGTCCTCCGTTTCTGAAATTATAACGTCGCAACGGATCGATAGCCGTTACCGCAAATGCATAGGTTTTTCCGGGTATCAATGCTGGCTGAGCCGCTCCATAAACAAATACGTTGGTGTTTACGGTGGTTTCAAAAAACAAAGGTTTCGGTGCAGAATTAATGGCATTCTGAATGTTGTGTGTTCCGGGTATGACTTCCACTATCTGAAGAAGGTAACGAGTGCCTGTGGGTGCACCTGCCGGCATGGTCCATGAGAATACCAGATTTTGCGGACGAACGGACGGTACCTCTTCCCCGCACAGCGGGTGGGTAACAACCGGAGGCTCGATGCTGGATACAGGAAACGGCGCACAGCAGCCGGAAGGGTCTTCTTCGGAGAGAGGCTGGCTGGTTGTGTATTCAAACGCACGGATGCAAATCACGTAATCGTCTTCCGGAAGTCCGTTGCCATTTATAATTTCCTGTTCTGTAATCCCTTCATAAACGAGCTGGGAAGTGCTGAAAACGTCCTGGATGTTATTTAGGTTCAGACGGTGAATTGCTCCAGGCATCAGGGTCAGCGGCTGAGGTGGTCTGTGCCCGGGGCGGGTATAAATTTTAATTCCCGATGTTCCGGTAATTGAACCCGACAGGTAAACCTGCAGCGTACGGTTGCCCGCTCCCGCCATATACTGCACGGTTGCCAGTATCTTGTTGGGATTGCTGGTGTATTCGCTTATCTTGGGCGAATAGGGTGGAGCTACTACCAGATTTACACGCAGGGGATAATTCTGTGCTATAACGGTAAAGCCGAAAACCAGCAGCAACATCGTCGTCAGGGCTGCCGTACGGCATCTGCCTGAAGGTTGATGAGAGTCAAAACGTGAATACATATCCAAAATCTCCTTTAAGTTCATTAAATGCAGGCTCCGGATTTGCTTCGTCCGGTTTCAATCGAATAAGAAAGGCATTTAATCTCAATGAATTATGGTTGTTAATTTGCCATGATGCATTTAAAGAGGTATTAAGTGTCAGGTTTTTATTGTTATCCGAAGTCTTTCCCGAAGTAACCAGCGATGCAGCAAGACCGGACTGCAGCATTCCTCCGAGCCATCCCTTGCTGATACCAAGGGTGAAGCCGATAGCCCGGTTCCCCATAGCGAAACTCGCCAATTTGTTATACGTGAAGCCGCTCATCAAAGTAATGCCGCTGCTGTTAAATCCTATACTGTAATTCAGATTTGCTATTACCGCATCGTGTTCGGTGTATTGCTGGGTGGATTCATTTTTGTCGTTGAGCTTCATTTTGTTGTACATCAGCAGCAGCACATGGCTGTACTTCTGATTTACAATCATAATCCGCGGCACTACACTCAGATTGCTGGTAGCCTGATACAGTCTGAGCGAATCGATAAGCGGCAGACGCCCGGCCCGCTGATTGCTGCTGTAGTTGTTGTAATTCACATCAATTCCAAATACCTGTACAGGGTTGTAGCTCAGGCTGATCGAAGAGATAGTTCGTAAACTGGTTGCTTTTCGTGTATTGCGCAGATTGTCGCGCTGCAGGCCAATGCTTCCCCTTAGGTTCAGCTTTCGCTTGAAGAGACTGAATGCAGGAGCTATTACAATGTTTTCCAGATCGTTGTTGAAGAAATATGCACCCATGGAGCGGTATCCGGGGTCAATGCGGCGGTACTCCAGACGGGTACTGAATGTTCCCGTTTTATAGTTTAACGACGATCGCACAGCCGTGAGCAGCTCCGTCGACAAGTTAACCGGAACGATCCTGTTGAGCCTCTCAAACCAGGGGTCGTCTTCCAATCCTTCAATTTCGTAAGCGGCAACATCGGTGGTGTAAAGGCTGCCGGCAAATTCCCCTTCAAACCATAAGCTCCTGCTGAAGGCTATGCGTGTATTAATGCCCGTAACAAGGTTCGATTCAGCCGGAGTGTAGGTCTCACCCGGCACACGGATGGCGGATGCACTGTCATCGCTGATCTTCATTACGATCATGTCGACAAAGGTTTTTTGCGATCCCACGCCCAGTTTGACGGCGTATCCTTTCCGATTCAGATTTCGGGTGGTATCGATAGCGTTTTCATAGGCTGCCGTACTTTTTCTAAAACGTCCGTAAACTGCCCCGAAACGTAATTTTCCCGGATTCAGTTCCAGTCCACCTCCCAGGAAGGTATGGCCGGCAAGGGTAAAATCAGAGAAATGCACATTGCGGTATCCCAGATGAGCGGTGGCCCATTTGTAAGCCGGACTTAGTCCGAACTGATTGAAAGGCTGGGCATAATCCACCCGCTTATCGCTGAACCTGAAATAGAAAGGAATCTCAAACCCATAACTGCTGACCACTGCATTTGCCGATAGCATCAGCGCCAGGGGTCTGGCACGATCGTCAATGCCCGATGCCGAATACCCTATAATGTTTGCTGAAAGGTTTCCATGTATGGAAAACGGATCTTTTTCGCCAATATGGTCAAGTTGCTGTGCAACCGATGTCCGGCAGTTGAGGAGTAATGAAACTCCGGTCAGGATTAATATCCTTGTTAAATGGTTCATTCCGGAGGGTTGGAATAGAAACCGGTAAAAAACTGAACGGCTGCAGGAGAAAATTGTATTTCTGCAGTATATAATCAGAAACAGGCATTGTCAAAGCTAAATCGGTTCATTAATGGCATTCAAATATACGGAATTGGTCATCGATTGTCAATCAGATGCTGATAATATTTATATGAATATCTTGTTGATCCATTTAGTGGTGAGTAGAAATTTATTTAATTTTTCTAAGTAAATGAGATATTACTCCGGTGAAATAGTTTTCAGGAGTGAGAAATCGTTAGAATGGATTGAATTCTAAAGGGTATAACCTAAAGATCGGGTAGAATCACGCTGTGATGATCGGACCGAACGGTTACAGCATTCCGTACATCATCCCCGCAAGGGTGGATAAGATGATTACCAGGCTTACATAAACAATGGTTTTCTGAGTCCCGATAACGCCTCGGATAACAAGCATGTTAGGCAATGAAAGAGAAGGGCCGGCCAGCAGCAGTGCCAGTGCAGGTCCTTTTCCCATACCTGAGGCAATCAGTCCCTGAAGTATGGGAACCTCGGTGAGGGTAGCGAAGTACATAAATGCGCCAACAATGCTTGCGAAAAAGTTGGATAAGAGGGAGTTGCCTCCTACCAGCCATGCAATCCAGGAGTTGGGGATTACTCCTGCGATGGCGACCTCATCGTGGGTGGAGCCCAGCAGGAAGCCGGCAATCACCACACCCAGGGCCAGGAGTGGAACGATTTGTTTGGTGAAGCCCCAGGAAGATACTATCCATTCACGGTTTTCACCGTTTTCCGATTTATCCATAAGAGCAATGGTGCTGACTACTGCGATTCCTGTAACCATGGAAATTAACGGGTTGGCAAAAAGCAGGGCACTCAGCGCTGTGACAGCGGCACCCGTTAGCACCTGCCAGCCTCTGAGTTTAAGAATGTAGATCATAGAATATACCAGCACAAGCCCGAAAGCTCCGGTTATATACCATTTGTATGCCCAAAGGTAAAACCAGGCGCTGGTTGTGTCGCCTGCAGCAGGTTTGCCCCAGTTGGCAAATACCAGGATCAGAACCAGCGTAAAAAAGTGCAGGGCGGTGTGCCAGAGGGGACGCGTTTCCGGTATGTCGGGAAAGTTCATTTGCGCCTCGCGTTTTTCTTTTTCTTCCTTGCGGTAGATCAGCGACATGGCAGATCCGACGATTATGCTGAAGGTAACGGCGCCGATGATACGGGCTATGCCCATCTCAAAGCCAAGGATTCTGGCAGTGAGGATGATGGCCAGAATATTGATGGCAGGACCAGAATACAGAAAGGCAATGGCAGGTCCCAGACCTGCACCGCGTTTGTGTATACTCGAAAATAATGGCAAAATGGTGCAGGAACAAACGGCCAGAATAGTACCAGAAACAGCCGCAACCGTATAGGCAACCCACTTTTTAGCTTTCGCACCGAAATATTTAATCACCGACGCCTGACTGACAAACACCGAGATTACCCCGGCAATCAGGAAAGCAGGCAACAGGCAGAGTATGACATGTTCCCGTGCATACCATTTCGACAAGTCGAGGGTAGCATCAATGGCAGTACGGAAGACGGTACTTTCGACAGGCAAAAAATAAATGCCCAAAAAAATTGCCACCATCCAAAGCAGGATTTTTATTTCGGATCTGGTTTCCATTACCTGTATTATTTGATTGCCGGATCATTCCCGGCTTTAGTTTATTCAGAAGAAGAAAATGATAACGAAATAGATGCCGACCCCTATAAACAAAACTGCCACAACTCTTCGAAACCAGTGTTCAAACGTTTTAATCCGGTTATAAGCCTGAGCAACATTGCCAACGGCGTAAGCCAGCAGCCAGGCAAAAATGATAACCGGTAAACCGGTGGCAATGGCAAAAATAAGAGGTAAAAACAAGCCGGAAGGGCTGGCAACGGTTAGTGGCATCAGCATTCCGAAATAGAGAACGCCGCTGTACGGACAAAAAGCCAGAGCAAAGAGAACGCCTATAAGAAACATGCTCCAGTAACTGCTCATGGATTTTTGCTCCATACGCTCGCTGATTTTCAGCCCGGGAATGTTAAGCTTAATAAAATCAAGCATAAACAGGCCGATTATTATCAGAGCCGGACCCAGCAGCTTCTCCCCCCAGCTCTGTACAAAACGGGCAATGGAGAACTGACTGGCACCAAAATAGATGATAACACCCAGTAAAGTGTAGGAGAATGTCCGTCCTAACGTATAAACAATTCCGTTGAGGAATACCTTGTTACGGTTTTCAAGATTGCGGCTTATGAAGCCGATGGCGGAGATGTTGGTTGCCAGGGGGCAGGGACTGATGGCTGTCATCAGTCCCAGTAAAAGTGCGGTAAGTACCCCGTATTCCGAATGTTCGAGCCAGGTTTGAAGAAATTCCATAGCAAGGCTTATAGCATTGAATCGACAGAACTTTTTACTGCATCGTAAAGCTTATCGGGTGCAGTTCTGGCATAGAGGAATCCTTCACTGGTGATGTCCTTCAGATCTTCGCCCTTTACAATAATTAATGCCTGTGAAGCAATCTGAAAACGTCCGGCAATCTCAGCTCCGGTGGTTTCTTCCAGATTCAGCGAAACGAAGGCAATTTTTCCATCTTTCAATTCTTCCGGATAGTACTTTTCAAGAGCGGCTTTAGTTTCTGCTTCAACAGCTTCGCAGGTTGCACAGCGTCTCTCGTTATGAAAGTAGTAAACCATGATCTCACTTTCGGGCAACTCGGTAACATCCGCGTTTTCAGTGGCTTGCTTTGGAGAGCATGACATCATCAGAATCCCTGCAAAGGCAAGAGTCATAAATAAAATGTGTTTTCTCATGTTGATTGTTATTTGGTCAGAAATGTTTCGATTTCAGCTTCGGATGGGAGACGGCCCTTCACTACAACCTCTCCGTCGACAACCAGAGCGGGAGTCTTGATAACATTATAGGCCATAATCTCCATGATGTCGTCTACTTTCCTGACGTCGGCCTCGAGCTTAAGTCTGCCGACCACGTCGCGTACACGTTTTTCGAGTATTTTGCAATTGGGACAACCTGGTCCCAGAACTTTGATTTCCATTGTTTGTCTGTTATTTGGTTTCTAAGGTTTTGTTTACGAACGCTGAGAAGGTCGCACGCAGTTTTCAATCGGCAAAAAAGCCCGCGAACAATTCCCTGGCTTTTTTCCAATTTTCACGATTGATGCAGTATTTAATATAAGGCGGATTGATTTCTCCCTGTATCAGTTCGGCTCTTTTCAGTTCCTTAAGGTGCTCCGAAAGCGTGGACCTGGCAATGTCGAGCATATCGTGCAGGTCGCCGCTGTAACAGCAGGTTTTGGTGTTGTTGCTGATGTAATCCAGAATGTAAACCCTTACCGGATGCGAAAGCGCCTTCGCAAACCGGGCAATCTGCTTTTGTTCTTCGGTGTAATTGGTATTCTTATTCATATCTGTTTCGCATTTCGTCGAATGGCGAAACAAAAGTATGAATTAGTATTTTATATGCAATTATTTTTAAGAATTTTATAAATAAAAACAGAGGCAACCATATCGATTGCCTCTATAAGCTTCCTGTCCTCAAATACCGGTTGTAACACCGGGATATATGGCTGCTCCGTTCAGATGGGCAGTAGTGTTACATCTGCCAGTACAGTGGTTTCGCCTTTAACCACAACAACATTAGGTACAATTATTTCCTCAATTGGAAGCGGGTCGAGTATGGAGCTGAACGAAACCGTCCATGTTCCTTCCGGTACGCCTGCTATCATGAAATGACCATCGGCTGCAGGGAAGGTGGCAAGGGTGTCGGTTTCGTTATAAACCGTGACGACAGGAGCAAATTCTGAAGGAAAAACATTGCCGGCAATTGCGCCTGAGGATGCTTCTGTGAACATACGGATAACCGGCTTGAGCATGTATTTGCCGTTACCGGTCATGTGCACGGAACGGGCAGCATCGAAGTCAATCCAGAACCTGTAAAAATATCCGCCTTCCAACTCGCTGTGAAGGTTAAGTTTAAGACCCGAAGTTGAGCCTGAAGGAGTTGTGAGCGGGTATTCATTGCCCTCAACTACCACACTGTTTTCACTTCCAAGTACCAGACGCATCTGCGAAAGAGTTCCCGGAGCCACTTCAATGGTTCCCAATAATACATCCAGTCCGTTGCTGAACTCAAGCAGGTTGTATACTCCGGGATTTTCGATTGCTACCGTTACCCATCCTTCCGTTTCGGTGTGGAGCATTACTTCCTGAATATCAATATTAACAGCATCGTATGCGGCCGGTGCATCGGTAAGCATCAGCTGTACCGTGGCCTTGCCTTCAGACTTGTTGTTGTCTTTCTCGCAGGAACTGAGAATTAAACCCGACATTGCAACAATAGCAAACAGGATTACGAATTGTGCTCTTTTCATAGTATAGTTGGTTTTAGTGTTTGTAGCCTGCATTATTTCAATTACCATTCCATAAACGCAGCCGCCACAGTTTCAATTGTGAACTATATAATCCGGCAGTTTAATGTTTAGAAATTGAAAATCAGATATATAAGTCGAAATACATCGGGTTAAATACCCGTATTTGCTGCAATCTGAAGTTGTGTTTTAACAAGTTAAGAGGTGTGGAATAATCCATGAACCTGCTCAGACTGTGGCAGGGATTCCACATATCTGGCAGAGAATTGCGATAACTTTTCTGTCTTCCGTCCGGACAAGGATAGGGAAGGGGTGTATCTTCAATCGGAAACGAAATGCTTAAGCAGGATTCCTTTCATGGAATCGTTTGAATGCCCTTTTTCCAGCAAAATCAACCGGCGAGTATCCCGCAAAGGTGAAACAGCACGCGGGCTCCAACATTCCCATCCCAGCCATTTACTCCGGGCGATACTTCGCAGAGATCGAATCCGATGATTTCGCGGCCGCTGCGTTTGAGTGTGTTCAGCAGATGCATGAGTTCTTCATACTCCAGTCCGCCGGGAACGGGAGTTCCTGTGTTGGGACAGAGCGATGGATTCAGCCCGTCGATGTCGAGGCTGATGTATACCTTTTCGGGAAGTTTGTTTACGATTTCATTGCACAATGCATCCCAGTTTTCGCCACGGAACAAACGGGCACGGACAGAGCGGTCGGTGAAAACGGAAATTCTTTCCTTAAGTTGCTTCGAATAGTTCATCTCCTGCTCGCAGAAGTCCCGGATTCCCACCTGAACGAGGCTTTGTATCTGAGGAACGGATTCCATTGCATTGTAGAATATGGATGCATGCGAATACGTAAAGCCTTCATATGCTTTTCGTAAATCCATGTGCGCATCGATGTGCAGAATGCCGAATTTTTGATGCAACTCGCCCTGTAATTGAATATAACCCAGAGGAATACTATGATCGCCACCGGCAAGACCAACCAGTTTGTCCTGTTTTTTCCAGTAAGCTGAACGCTCTTTAACCCACTCGTTCATACGTGCGGATGCATCGTTAACGCGCTCAAGCTTATCGAGAAGTACGGAATTGGTTTTTATGTCTTCCCCCTCTTCCAGCGCTGCGATGATATCACCGGCCATATCCTTCGCTCTTCGGCCGAGCGAGATAAGGTCATCCGGACAAGTGTCCATAAAGATGCCGCGCTTCCACAATTCCGGGAAATCGGGATGATGCAGGTCTACCTGCGATGAAGCTTCAAACATTGCATCGGGGCCTTCCCCGGTACCGGAGCCAAAGCTTACGGTGACTTCCCAGGGTACGGGAATAAGGATAACATCGGCGTGCTGAGCTCCGAAAGGAAGGCCAAAAATACCGGCCGAACCTGCAGCGGCGGCATTGGGATCGAAAGAGGCAATGATTTCTTCCTTAGTCATAAGGTGAAGTTTTGATACTAACCGTATGCAAAGGTAGGCAAACTGAGCACTGGTTCGGCAAGTGGGGCAGGGCAGTGGCTATTTACCAGCACTCCGGACATTAACGCAATGGTTCAGACTTTCGAAGCGCGTTTGCGTTCGTGCTCGTCGAGAATTATCTTACGGAGGCGGAGCGAGCGCGGCGTAACTTCGAGGTATTCGTCCTTTCCGATATACTCCATGGCTTCTTCAAGAGAAAATTTAACGGCCGGTACGATAAATATTTTTTCATCGGAGCCGGAAGCCCGCACATTGGTCAGTTTTTTCGTTTTGGTAACATTCACCAGCAAATCGTCGGGCCGGATTTGTTCACCGATTACCTGCCCGGCATAAACGTCCTCGTTGGGATGAACAAAAAAGGTGCCCCTGTCCTGAAGTTTATCGATGGAATAAGCGATTGCCTGCCCGGTTTCCATGGAGATGAGCGATCCGTTGCGTCTGCCCTGAATCTCACCTTTCCAGGGTTCGAAAGCGAGGAAGCGGTGAGCCATGATGGCTTCTCCTTCGGTGGCAGTAAGGACGTTGTTACGAAGTCCGATAATGCCGCGCGAGGGGATGGTAAACTCAAGGTGAATGCGGTCGCCCTTGGTATCGATGGAGACAATCTCTCCTCTTCTTTGTGTAACCAGTTCAATTACTTTTCCCGAAAAGGCTTCGGGAACATGAACCGTAAGTGCTTCAACGGGTTCATGATCGATTCCGTCGATCTTTTTGATGATAACCTGAGGCTGACCAAGCTGCAGTTCATATCCTTCGCGCCTCATGGTTTCCACAAGAATGGAAAGGTGCAGAATGCCTCTTCCAAATACCATCAGCGCTTCCGGCGAATCGGTCTCCTCAATCCGCATTGCAAGATTTTTTTCAATTTCCTTGAACAGCCGTTCCCTGAGATGGCGGGAGGTCACAAACTTGCCTTCACGTCCGTAAAACGGTGAATTGTTGATGGTGAACAGCATGCTCATGGTAGGTTCATCAATCTGCAAAGGCATCAGCGCATCGGGCGATTCAAAATCGGCAACAGTGTCTCCGATTTCAAAGTCATCAATACCCAGGATGGCGCATATCTCGCCCGGATATACATCGGATTTCATTTTTTCTTTGCCCAGCCCTTCAAAAACGTAGAGTTCTTTAATCTTCGATTTGAAGATCCGCCCGTCCTGCTTAATCAGGGAAACATTCATGCCCCAGCTCAGCACGCCGCGGGATAGACGTCCAACCGCAATTCGTCCTACATAAGAGGAATAATCAAGCGATGTTATCTGCATCTGGGTGTTGCCTTCCGGAAAAACAGGTGCCGGGATGTACTCGATGATGGTGTCGAGCAGATAGCTGATATCCTCGGCCGGTGTTTTCCAGTCAGACGACATCCATCCCTCTTTCGAGGAGCCATAAATGGTGGGGAAGTTAAGCTGTTCTTCGGTGGCATCCAGATTAAACATCAGATCAAATACAGACTCCTGAACGCCTTCGGGATCGCAGTTGGGCTTATCTACCTTATTAATTACCACTATGGGTTTAAGGTTCAGGGCCAGAGCTTTTTGCAGCACAAAACGGGTCTGGGGCATCGGGCCTTCAAAAGCATCCACCAGAAGCAGCACACCATCGGCCATGTTGAGAACACGCTCTACTTCTCCACCGAAATCGCTGTGTCCCGGAGTGTCGATGATGTTTATTTTAAATCCCTTATAGCGAACCGAAACGTTTTTGGCCAGGATGGTGATTCCCCTTTCGCGCTCCAGATCGTTGCTGTCGAGGATCAGTTCACCCATATCCTGGTTCTCACGGAATAACTTTACCTGGTGAAGTATGCGATCAACCAGGGTGGTTTTGCCGTGGTCAACGTGGGCAATAATTGCTATATTTCTGATATTGTGCATTTTGTGCTGTTTGCGTGGATTTTTTTTGGAAGTGCAAAAGTAGGTATTTTATCGACACTACTTACGACTCACTTAGATATGAATATTAAATGCTAATCGTGATTATCATCCCGGTAAGGGATTCATATACCCCAAAAGAAAAGAAAAACAAGTGTTTACGGTAGTTTTTCAGTATGATTGCCGGATAACTTCCGGAGAAAATTGTGATGCCTGATGTAAAAATTAATAAAAAATTAACAGTGCTGTTTTCGCGGTCATTTTATTTATGTCGTATGTTTGCGAAATAAAAAATAAGCCATGCAAAAGAAATCACACTTCGACAAGGAGTTAAGGGATCTGGCTGAATTTGCTCGTGTTATTTCGCATCCTGCCAGGCTTGCCATACTTAAATACCTTGCTGAAACAAGAACCTGTATTTCGGGCGATATTTCGGATCAGCTGCCACTCAGCCGTTCCACCGTTTCCCAGCATTTGAAAGAGTTGCGCGACAGCGGATTAATTCATGGTTCCATCGACGGGGTTAAGGTAAATTACTGCCTTTGTCCGGACGGGCTGGATCGTTTTACCGCATTGTTCTCTGCCTTTTTTGATCCCGTAAGGGCAAATACCATCCTTTGCGATACCGGCACTGAACATGAAAAAGGAAATTAATTTGTGAGAAAACAGATGCCTGTATGAAAATCCTGATTTTATGCACCGGCAATTCCTGCCGCTCCCAGATGGCCCACGGCTTTTTGCAGTCTTTTGACCCATCCCTGACCGTTCGTTCAGCGGGAACCGAAGCCTCAGGCAAACTCAATCCCAAAGCGGTTGAAGTGATGCAGGAAATAGGCATCGACATCAGCCATCATACTTCCGATTCCGTAGATCTTTACCTTGACGAAGAGTGGGATTATGTAATCACCGTTTGCGGAGGAGCCAACGAGGCCTGCCCTGCATTTATAGGGAAGGTAAAAAAACGTTTGCATATTGGTTTTGATGATCCTTCCCATGCTGTTGGAACTCCTGAGTTCATTCACAGTGAGTTCATTCGTGTCAGGGATGAAATAAAGGATGGATTCTGGAAATTTTACAACGAACAAATAAAACCCGGTATATGAAAAACGAAGAATTGAAGAGTCTCGTTAAAGAAAAATACAGCGAAATCGCACTTCAATCCACACAGGAAAACGAAACCTCGTGCTGCGGATCCGGAGGTTGCTGCTCCGGTGCAGATTACACAAACTTCAGCGAGAGTTACACCGACCTGAAGGGCTACAATCCGGATGCCGACCTTGGGCTGGGTTGCGGTATCCCGACGGAGTTTGCTCAGATTGAGGAAGGCGATACAGTAATCGACCTGGGTTCCGGTGCCGGAAACGACTGTTTTGTTGCCCGCTCCCTGGTTGGTGAACCGGGTAAAGTTATTGGTATTGACTTTACGGAAGCCATGATAGAAAAGTCAGGACAGAATGCTGAAAAACTGGGTTTTACCAATGTGGAATTCCTTTTGGGTGACATCGAACAGATGCCTGTTGACAGCGGCATTGCCGACGTTGTGATAAGCAATTGCGTGCTTAACCTGGTTCCGGATAAAGAAAAGGCTTTTCAGGAAATTTTCAGAGTGCTGAAGCCGGGTGGTCACATTTCGGTATCGGATGTGGTGCTTTACGGCGAACTCCCCGAAAACATTAAAAACGCTGCTGAAATGTATGCGGGCTGCGTGTCCGGAGCCGTCCCCCTCAATGAATACCTGAGCATCATCCGCCGCAGCGGACTGTCGAACCTTAAAGTTAAGAAACCCAGACGTATCATCCTACCCGATGAACTGCTCCTGAACTACCTGAACAGTATCGAACTCGAAACATTCAAAACCTCCGGAAACGGCATTTACAGCATAACCGTGTACGCGGAAAAATGAGTTTCCTGATCGTAAATACCTTCATCTTAACTTTTCGTGAAGGTCAATTCTGGTGCTGAATACATTTCGCAATATGCAATCTTAAATCCGAAATAATCCATGCCATCAAAACCAAAACTCAAATTTCCAGACAGGTATTTAACCCTGTGGATTTTCCTGGCGATGTTTGCCGGGGTGTTTTCCGGCTACTTCTTCCCACCAATCGCATCATTCTGGGATTCACTGAAAGCATCTCCCGACAGTACAACCAATATCCCTATAGCCATAGGCCTTATTCTGATGATGTATCCTCCGCTTGCAAAAGTTAAGTACGAGGAACTCGGAGATGTGTTCCGCAACCTTAAGGTGCTGACGCTTTCGCTGGTGCAGAACTGGATTATTGGGCCATTGCTCATGTTTTTTCTTGCGGCACTTATGTTTTACTTTTTCCCGGGGGAGAATAATGCAAACCTGCCTTATGTTTATGGAATAATTCTGATTGGACTGGCCCGATGTATTGCAATGGTTATTGTCTGGAACGATCTGGCAAAAGGCGATACGCAGTATGCGGCAGGATTAGTGGCGTTTAATTCTATATTTCAGGTGCTTTTCTTTTCGGTTTATGCCTGGTTCTTTATTTCCATTCTGCCCGGCTGGTTCGGAATTCCAACAAGCGATGCCGTTGAAAAAATAACCATTGGTCAGATAGCAGAAAGCGTATTCATCTACCTTGGAATACCCTTTATCGCCGGTTTCTTTACGAGATTTATCCTGATCCGGGTAAGGAGTAAAGATTGGTATCACATGGTTTTTATCCCGAAAATCAGTCCGCTTACGCTAATGGCTCTCCTTTTCACTATCGTGGTAATGTTTTCACTTAAAGGTGAATACATCGTGAAAATACCCCTTGACGTGGTTCTGATTGCAGTTCCACTGCTGATCTATTTTCTGGTGATGTTCGTCCTGTCGTTCTTTATGAGCCGTAAGGTCGGTGCAAATTATGAACAAAGTGTAACCTTGTCATTTACTGCAGCCAGCAATAATTTTGAGTTAGCCATTGCAGTTGCCATTGCTGTATTCGGTATTAATTCAGGAGAAGCGTTTGCTGCAGTGATCGGTCCTCTGGTAGAGGTTCCCGTTATGATCGGATTGGTAAATGTGGCGTTTTGGTTAAAAAAGCGGTATTTTCCGGCAAACCGACCACTGATTGCCTGATCGGTATTAAAAACCGGGCAAAGCATACTCCTTTTACAGGAAGGCTTTGCCCGTTTTGTTTTGTATATGTTTTCCGTACTTTGAACTGTCAAAGGTTCAAGAAGCGCGTTAAAAGCTGTACTTAACCTTTATATACAGCATGTCGTTTTTATCGTATTGCCCAAAGCGGCCTTCGTTACCAACAAATATATTGGCACCCCCGAGCAGCTCAAATCCGTCGGCAACCGAATACGTGATTTTTGGCCTGATGAGCGCGTCTTCGGATGTCAGCCCGATATAGGCAAACAACTCAAGCCAGAGTTTTTCCCTGAGAAAATCACGTTTCGCCAGGAATGTCATGGTATTTTCAAACTCGCGATTCTGGATGCCGCTTTCATAGTCAAGTATGTGCTCCTGTATGAACTGCAAACTTAGCCGGGTACCGGCCAGCGTGTAGTCTATTCCAGCCATATAGTGAAGGTTGTCTTTTTCAATCAGCGAGCCTTCGGCACCGGGCGCCTGGGTTTGGAAACTCCTTCCCGTGTACCAGGCACCTTCGCCCCTGACGACAAAACTACTTAAGGGCAGGCTGAAACTTCCGCCGGCCATCGACACTCTCTGGTATTCCGGCCGGAGGGTGATTCCGGTCAGTTGTCCAGATTCCGGATTGGCCCGGCGGGTGATAAACAGCGAGGGGTCATCGAAAAAAAATGTACCTCCGACCAATTCCAGATCTGCTGCCGTAGCCATCAGTGAATACCGGACAAAAACTTCACTGTTTTCGAGCGAAGGCTTAACTTCGGCCGCTGACATATCCCATTCAGGTACGACAGGGAATGGTAGAACGGGCGCCCAGTCCGATTCGCTGCCGGGCATACGCGTTGGAGTAAATACCGGAGCCCAGACTGCTTCAAACGTGTGATTGCCCGAAAAATAATTGAACTTCACGGAGCTGATCCCGGTTCTGATTTCATCAAAGTCAGGAAGCAAAAACTCACTCATATCTTTGGGTGAAACCACATCGGTAATAAACACTCCTTCTGCCTTACCCCATATTATTTGTTGCTTACCGATCCTTATGCCCATGTTTTTCAGGAAAATATCCATATAAGCTTCCCGTAATCCCCATTCCAGTTTGTGGTCGGTGTAATGATATATGTAAGGATTTGCGAAAAATCCCGTACGGCTGTTTTGTAATCCTAACTCAAGGTTCACCGTATTTTGAAGGATAGACAACGGATAATCCTCGCCTGTGAAGACTCCTGTGTAGTTTCTGATATAGCCCGATACGGACGGCGTTGTTTCTTGCTGTGCATACGAATTACCGAACACGAAAAGAAACAGCAGGACAATCATTTTTTTTGTTTTCATGATCTTTTTTTTAAATACCTGAACTTACTGCCCGAGAGTCATGCTGCGTTCTGTAAACTTTGAACCGTCAATTCCGGTATTGATTTTTACATTCGAAAATTCCATACGGGTTGAATGTTTTTTTTGTACGTTTCGCATCTCGGTTTCAAGAATGGTCCAGAATCCGCTAATTTTTTCAAACTTCTTAATTTCAAGAACTTTGAGCAGTCTACCCGAAGGATCATAGAACTCCCGCTTTAGTCCAAGATAATTGTCCTTCATAACCCAGGTTATCGTTTTTGAATACATGTAACCTTTTTCACGCGGAGTGCTTTCAACCACATAGCAGTCCCGGCCGTTCAGAGTCTCTGATCTAAGAAGTGTATGGGCGTCTTCCGACGGATGTCTGTCGCCAAGGTCGTCGTAGGTGAAGTCGGATCCCATGAAATAGTCCGATTTTCCTTCGCTGGATATCCGCTTTGTGCGTTTCAGAGCCGGCAGGTAAATCCACTGGTCATCATCTTTTCCCGAGGTGTAACTCCAGTTCATGAAGGAGGTGCCCTTTACATCCGCAGGCGCAACGAAAAACATGATCTTTTTTTCAACCGGCCCTTCGTCTTTAATGTATTGCTTTAGTTTTCTGACTCTTTGTTCCGATTTGCTGTTGATAAGCGTCATAGTAAGCTCCCCCTGCGTGTCGTCTCCTTTTGGGATGTTGTACACATTTTCCATGATTTGTTGTCCGCTGAGCTGAGCACTTGCTTTTGAGATCGGTACGAAAGCGAATGCTGCGATTGCGATGAGAATAATGCCTGATTTTTTCATTTTTTACGTTTTTTGAGGTTAATATTCATTTGAATGGGAGAATGCCTGCAATCCGATGCGCAGAACCGTTATTCTCCTGTTGAAACGGATGTTGTAGTAATCTTCTCCGGTATAAATGTTTGCGAAGAAACTTACATCGTTCAGAATTGCCGGTTTGTATTCCAGATTCAGCGATGCATTTAGCCGCTTACTGAAATCCGCAAAACCTGCATCATCCACAGAACCAAACATCCACGTTGTTTTTGCCGTAACCTGAATGGTTCTCCAGCCGTTTCCGGCTTTAATATCATATACCGGAATCGTCCTGAAAACTCTGAACTGGTTGTGCCATCTCACCATACTGTAGCGGCCTGTGAGTTCCGGACTCTGGTCGATTCCGGGATGGACTTCCAGCGATATCCTGAAAAACTTGCCGGAGTTGCCCGGCCCGTTGCGGTTGTGGTAATGCGTAAAAAATGCTCCGGCTTCCAGGTAATTGGTGGCAAAATTTCCCGATTGTATATTTATATTGCCGGCTGAATCATAAAACGGGTCCATTTGTCCGTTCGAATGGTGCGCCAGCCTCAGGAACACATATCGTATCTTTTCGTCAAAGGTGCCCTTATTGCCAGGCTGATGGTAAAACGTTATGCTGGGTTTATAACCTGGCGTTCTGACAGGGAACGATTCTTCAGCTTGCATCCGGATGAGTACGGCTGGCGTCAGGGTCGCCCCCCAGCGTGCATCCCTGCTGGTACGCAAAAGAAAGCCGGGTGAAATCTGAGCTTCGAATATAAGTGGATCCAGATTGCCTAAACCCTGCCCGAAGGTTATATAGCTTTCATCCAAACTTGCCCTGATGGCACGGAAAAAAGTACTTTCATCCGGCAAATCCGGCTTCTGTGCAACGATACGGAACGAAATCCCGATCGTTGTCAGAATGAATAGTATCTTTCTCAGGCCTGGTTTCATCTTCTGCGTATTGTTGTCTGTTTTACTGTTTTCTTTTAAGGAATATACGCGCCGAATAAACCAGAACCATCATAATGGTGAGTGTCCCGGCCAGACTTGTAAACATATTCATCGACACTAAAGCGCCAAGCGTGCGGTTGGGAGGAAATACAGAGAACAGAAGCACCAGAAAACCGGCTATTACAACAACAGCATTATAAATAATTGCCTTGCCGGTCTGGTTCATGGTAGTATGTATGGCATCCAGGCTGTTACCGCTCTTTTGCAGGTTTACCCGATAGTGTTGCATAAAGTGAATGGCATAATCGATCCCGATTCCAATGGCAATACTTGAAAGCAGTGCCGTTGTTGTGCTTAATGGGATATTTAGGATTCCCATTACACCAAAGCTGATCAGAGCTGTAACAAGGATGGGAACCGAACCGATTAATCCGGCTTTTACACTGCGAAACATGGCGGAGAGCAGTATAATCACCGTAAAAAGAGAGATAACGATGCTCAGTATCTGCCCCTCTAATATCAGATCGCTAAATATCAATGCTTTATATCCGGAACCGGCATACTTCAGGCTGATGTTTTTTTCGTTAAAGCGCTGATTGTAGTTTTCAATTACGCTAAGTGCTTCGTTAATGGTCCTGGAATCGTCTCCCTTCAGCTGAAAGGTTATATTGGTCAGATTGTAGTCGTAGTTTACTACTTTGGTGAGGTTTTCGGGGTCTCCCGACATTTCATACAACAGAAGGTATTGTGCGGTCATTTCACTGCTTTCGGGTATTGCATAGTATTTCATGCTATCGGCATTCATCACCCGGTTCATACGTTTCAGATAATCGGCAAGCGAAAACGAATTACCTACTTTCGGAAGCAGCATGGTTTCCGCTTGCATTTCGTCCATCAACCTTAGATTTTCCGGATTTTTAAATGCGTCGTATTCCGTACTTTCCAGAATCACATTCAGGGTTGATGTTCCTCCAAACCGGCTGTTGACAAATGCATCTGTCAGCACGATGTCGCTGTCGTTTTCAAATTTGTCGAGAAAGCTGGAATTTATCCACACCCTCTGAATTCCAATAAGGGAGAGCACAGTAACAACTATAAGGGATAGGTAGACGGTCTTTTTTCTTTCCAGCAGAACATCGGTAAATTTGCGAAGTGCGGAATTGAATTTACCGGAGCTTTTTTGTTTTTCCGTTTTCTCACTCCTGTAGCCTCCAATTATAACAGCAGCAGGCAGAAACAGAAGGGTCAGGATAAAAGCAGAAAATATTCCGGTAGCTGTAAAAACACCGAAGTATTTTATCGGGTATACCTGCGACGTTAGCAACGATATAAAGCCTATAATGGTTGTAAATGCGGCCATTGACAAAGGTTTCCACAATACATGCACGGTCAATCGGGTTGCTTCCTGAGATGTAAGTTGCGGATTTTCGGAAATTATCCGGTTTAGATGGTTGTAGAAGTAGATACCGTAGGCAACGCCTATGGCTATGAGCATTACCGGCATCATGGTGGAAACGGAGTATATCGGGACTTTTGTAACTGCCATCAGCCCGAAAGCCCATACCGTACTCACAAATACGGTTATCAGTGTTGCCAGTGCAGCTCTTTTGCTGCGCAGCAACAAATACAGCACTCCGGCTATAACGGCAAGAACCAGGGGAACCATCCTCTTCATGTCTGCCGGTCCCAGCATAGCCATGGTTCCTTCCACAATCGGTCGTCCCGCTACATAAATCCGGTTATTTTCATCTTCAAACGATTTTGCAAACTCCAGTATCCGATCGTAAAATTCCGGTGTAAATTCATCGTCCTTCATTCCGGCTACGATCAAACCCGTTGTTTCATCTTCCGAAACAAGCCTTCGGTAAGCCATGTCGTTTTGCCTGACTTCTTCACGCAATGCTGCCAGTTCTTCTTCTTCCTCAGGTACATCGCTGTAGAATGACCTTACATCCATTCCATCCTCCGATCCGGTAATGTTGTCGGCCGTGGAAAGCGAAACCACATCGTTGTCGTCAAATTCCTCCATTTCCTGCAACCGACGAGTGATTTCACTTATCTTGCCAAGTGTTCCCGGATTGTATATGCCTTGCTTATTCTCGATGGCTATCAGGATTCCATCCTTTATGTTAAACCACTCCTCTGCCTGATCGCTGAAGATAAAGGCCGGATGATCTGCAGGCATGTATTTGTCGAGGTCGGTTTCCATCCTTGAATTTTTTGACATCGACAAACCAAAAAATAGTGTAGCCCCTGCTATTATTATAACAATACCCCAGGCTTTGATCCGGCTTGCTGTTTTGTTTTTCATGATATGTGTTTGTTAATATTAACTAACTAAAGTTTGAAAAATAAGGAGCCTGGTGTCTGAGAGTTAGTTCGTCAGCGTTCAGGCCCCTATCCGTAAATTGGTTACAATAACCTTGCGCTGCTCATGGGTTTTGGTGCTTTAACTACCAGAATCCGGGCAGTGCTGCCTGAGCTGTTCGACAGGCAGTGGGGGATGTCTTTCGGACTTTCAACCAGGTGATCGCCAGCTACGGTTTTTGTTTCATCTCCAACCCTCACATCGGCATTTCCTTCCAGGATATAAAAGAAGACATCTACCGGGGTAATATGGGGCTTTAGCGATTCTCCGGGCTGAAGCGTAATATGCATTGCCTGAGCTGTTTCATGGTCATAAAGTTTCCGTACATCTACTTTGTGCGGAGTTTCAGTTATTGCAGTTGCTTTAACATCAACAATTTTCATAAACAATTTATTTTTAAGTGATTAGTAATTTAATTGACGAAATCAATGCGCTGCCCTCGCGCACCAGGTCAAACGAGAATCCCGATAATTGCCATTTTTTTACGAACAATCGCAACGAACCCATTATTACCAAAGCCAGATGCTCTGCTGGCAGATCTTTTCTAAGTTCTCCCTTTTGCTGCCCGTTGCGAATCATCGCAACCAGCATTTCCTGATTATGTCCGATTACATCGTTAATCGATCGTATTAATTCGGGCTCATTTTTAAAAATTTCTTCCGAAAAAATTACAGATGCCACTGAAGGCTTCCCTGCTATGTAGCGGAAATGACTGCCAAACAAGCGCTCAATTTTGTCAAGCGTATGGCTGTTTTCGTTCAGCCCGCTCTCGAATATCCGAATCGTGTTAGTCCGGAATACCTCCAGAATGGTGGTGAGTATGTGTATTTTATTTTCATAGTGCCGGTAAATCGCCGGTTCTGTTACACCAATACGTGCAGCCAGATTCTTAATTGTAAGTCCCTGAATCCCTTTTTCGTGAATAAGATCCAGCGCCGCATCGGCAATTTCCCGCTGCCGGTCTGTTTGTGTGCCGCTCATTTCTCTGCTCTTTTCATTTTTGAAACCATTATTCTTTCGGTGAATGGTTACGATGTAATATGAACGATGCAAAGTTAGTAATTGTTCACTAACCAACAATATTTTTAATTATTTTTTTGATTTTATACTTACCGTTTATCACACAAGCCCATAATTATTAATGAGTTTAGCCTGCTTTTCAGGATGGAGGTTCCTAAAAATAGCAAGCTAAAGCGGAAGCAAGAACAGGATTGCCAGAAAATGAAGGATGCTGCCGGAAAGTACGAACAGGTGGAAAATCATATGATACAGGCGCTTGTGCTTTTGCAGATAAAACAAAGCACCCACCGTATAGCTGATACCGCCGGCCAGCAGTAGCCAGAGCGTTATGCCGGGAGTGTAACGGATAACGGGAACAATTACGATTACAATAAGCCAGCCCATTGCTACATACAGCCAGGCCGAAAGCTTACGGTACCGTGCCGTATAAAACCAGCCTTTGAATATAAGTCCGGCAATTGCAAGCGCCCATACCAGCCCGAAAAGCGTCCAGCCAACCCACCCTCTCAGAACCGTTAAGGCCAGAGGAGTATAAGAACCCGCAATAAGAAAGTAAATAGCAATATGATCTACTTTATTCAGCACGTATTTCAACCTGGGCTTTCCTACACCGTGAAATGCTGTGGAGGCTACATACAGCAACAGCATGGTGGAACCGAAAATGCTGAAACTTACTATATGCCATATATTCCCGTAAAGGGAAGCGAATACAGCAAGGAGTGCGGTAGCTGCAACTGCAACAAGAATTCCGGCGGCATGAGACCAGGTGTTTGCCAGTTCCTCTTTTTTCTTCAGCTCCTGACTGAATGCCGGCTTGCGCCTGACCTTCCTTGCCTTCCTGTTTTCCACGATTGCAGTCCTCTTTATTGCTTATTAATGCCTTGATAACGCACCACCCTTGCGTATGTTGCCATCAGCTTTAACTTTTCTACTGGGCGCTTCCCAGCCAATATGTGCGGAGTGTATCTTTTTTAGGTAATTTTGCTGTTCGAAAATACACATAAACATATGTCAGAAATATTGAAACTTCAGCCCGAAGAGGTAATGCCCAAAATTCAGGAAGGGGCGCAGTTTATCGATGTTATGGATGAGGAAGGCAACAGCTCGGTTACTTACGACGGTATCGAAGCTACTCAGATTACGCTCCTTCAGCTTCTTGAAAAACTACAGTGGATGGATAAATCGCCTTTTTACATTGCAGGCGGTTTTGACGAAGCCAGCGGTTTCAAGGCTGCCAATCTTTTGCATCATCAGGGCTTTGAAAACGTAGCATACATCGCCGGAGGCATTCAGGCATGGTTTCAGGCCGGCTTTCCAGTGAAGTTCATCGAAAGCAGCTGCTCAACCGACAGCTGCAGTACAGGCAGTTGCGGAACCGGTTACGAAGAGGACGATCTCTACGGAGGAGGCTGCAGCGGTTGCTCCTGCGGTCACTAAGCCAGATGTCCCCGGACTGATCCCAGAAGTTATTCAGATTCCAAGCTCAACCTGGAACACAATAATCCAGTTGTTCTTCCCCGGAACGCTCTGAAGGTAGGATTCCTGATTCCGGTAGCCTACAGCTCCCTGCACCTTGGTAAGGTGTTTGCGAATGTACTTATTGACACCCACTGCATAGTAGGTGTCTTTTTTCATTACATCCCTGAGCTCATGATCGGGTTCAATAAACGCATACCTTAAGGCCACCTCCCAGTAATTCGGGAAGCAGTAACTCAACTGAGTGTTGACACCTTGTCCGGTATTTACCATTGCTGTTTGTGACGAATCTAGCGGATTATAAGTGAAAGCCGTTTCACTGGTAATGCGGCTGATGTATTCCGACGAAAATGCCCAACCCCTGTATTTGAAGAGAATATCCGCGAAAGCGCCTTGCAAATCACGGCCTTCATAGAGCTCGGTTCCTATTGTTCCTCTGGTGCGGCGGGCATTTTTGTTTACAGAGTATCCTCCGGCAAGTGCGAGTTTCGGAGTCTTTTCAAACTCCAGATCGCCGGCAGAAAAATCTCCGTCGCGCACAAATTTTCCCAACGGCATCAGTTCAATTCTGCCTGTGTACATCAGCCCGTTGTCCGTCTTCAGCTGATTTCGTCCGTCACCGGTGGATATCGCTCCCTTGATGTTGTAGTGAACGTCTCCGAAATTACTGCTGTAATAGCCGAATAATCCGAAATCCCGGTCAAGGGTGTAGTTGGCATTCACGTGCGAACGATCCCAAAACTGTTGCTGTCCGCTCGAGATAATCCGCTCCCGGTTACCCGGAAGTTTTCCCTGTCCGAATCCAACGTAAAACTTAGGGTTGAAATGATAATAGACCATTGCATCGCGTACTACATTGGGTACGTGACTGTTGTCCCAGTCCTGATCGCCGCGGGAAAACGACAACTGAAGGTAATAAGTAAGTTTTTCGTTCAGTATGTATCCGTCGAAACGCAAGCGCAACCGGCTGACCCTGGCTTCAATGTCTTCAATGGCTAATTCTTCGTTCAGATTGAATAACATCCGGTTTTGCATCCTGAGCCGGATATTGACCCCGAAAATACTATCGGGTGCATTAAATCCCAATCCTTTTCGGAATGAGATCATTGCGCGTTCATCAACCTCGGTCTGAGCGAGGAGAACCGAAATAGTAAGCAGGAAGAAGCTGGTGAACAGAAAGAATCGTTTTATCATCGGAGTTTTTCTTGAAAAAAAATCAGGTAAAAGTAAACATTGCGGTTTATATAACTTAAATCGGATGAAAAGGTTCGTTGCGAAGAGTTTTCATTGCCGGATGATTTTGAAGAAAAAGAGATCCGGCATATCCGCGTTGATTTGCCGGACTTCCATTAAAAGCCTTATAAGCTTTCCGCATTAATTATAGGTTGGCAGGAATGAGTGATTTTTCGAATAATGCATCATCTGACCAGTGTAATCGTCGGGATATTCGACTTTTATATCCACAACAACTCCGTTTTCGGTTACGGGCACAAAAACAGGGTTTATAAACCCGCCATACGGTGCAATATTCAGTTTTTTGAATCGTGCAAGCACTTCGCTGTGCAGCTGCTGATCGACCTGCACTGCGTATTTTTCTATCAGATTCCGGCCGGCTTCGTAATCGCCTTCCGATTTAATTCTTTGCACTTCGGCAAGCATATGTCCGAAAACTTCCCTTAAGGCTTCGTGATCGTTCACCTTTACATAGGTCTTTCCGTCTCTGGTGAATACTTCTATTACATTCCGGTCTTTTCCAAGTTCATAGCTCCATGCTGCAATCAGCTGGCGGCAGCGCATATGCGCCTGTTCAATTGTTTTCCCGGGTTCGATGCGGGTAAGCTGGGTGATGAGTCCGTTGCGGATATAACTGTTATATTCAGCTTTAAACACGCCTTCGTTGTCGTAAAGCCCAAGTTCCATAAGCTTGGGATCGGCAATGTAATAAAGTGCAAACAGGTCAGCGCGGACTTCCTCCAGAGGCGATCCGTAGTTTTTTAACTCATCGCCACGGGTACCCGGAAGCAGTTGCCCTGACCCATGACCAAGGCATTCGTGCAGGTCGGTATGCAGATTGGATGCCAGTGCTCCATACTTTTTTGCAAGCTCAATTTCTTCGGGAGATCCTGCAAATTCTTCAATCATCCCATTGCCGAGGGCCGCCCGGTCGTATGCATAGGTGATGTTTTCGATGGTTACCGATTTGGAACCGTGCTCCTTGCGAATCCAGTCTGCATTTGGCAGATTGATGCCGATGGGAGTGGAAGGGTAGCAGTCGCCACCCAGCTGAGCTGCAGTAATTACTTTTGCCGACACACCTTTTACTACGGTCTTTTTAAATCTTGCTTCCACCGGGGAGTTATCTTCAAACCACTGTGCATTGGCACTGATGGTTTCTGCCCGCCGGGTAGCCTGCAGATCCTTAAAATTCACAACGCTTTCCCAGGTTGCCTTCAATCCCATAGGGTCGCCGTAGTTTTCAATAAAGCCATTCACAAAATCAATGTGTGAGTCAAGATCTTTTACCCAAAGCACATTGTACTCATCCCAGATGCTGAGATCGCCGGTTTCATAGTATTTTACCAGTGACTTGATCACGGCTTTCTGCTGTTCATTCTCCGCTACTTCTGCCGCCTTGTCAAGCCAATATATAATCTGCTTAATGGCTTGGCCGTATAACCCGCCAAGTTTGTACACCTCTTCCGATATAACTCCGTTTTTCTTAACCAGCTTGCTGTTGAGACCAAAAGAGACAAGGGTGTCGCTTCCATTTTTTATTGCATTGCTCTTCAATGCAGCATAATAGGTTTCCGCTTCTTTTTCGGTTACTCCATCGTAAAAATTGCAGGCCGAACTCAGCAGCAGATCTTTGCCGGCTTCCTGGCTAACCGCTTTGGGAGCGATCGCCGGATCAAAGATTACCGGGATAATATCTGCTATAAATCCTTCAAGGTCCTGACCATCGCGAACCGGGAAGTTTCCCTGGTTGGTTTCACGGATCAGCGAGATAAAGTACTCCGGACTGACTTCCGGAAAAAATTTATCTTTGGAGTAATGGTGATGAATGCCGTTACTGAACCACACTCGCTTGGTGTAGATCATGAAGTTTTTGAAATCTTCGCTTTCGCGGTTTCCGGGGTAATGTTCGGCAATGGTTTCAAGGGTGCGGCGAATGGCCAGATTATACTTGTAGTTCTGGTCAAAAAGTATGTCGCGCCCGGCCAGAGCTGCCTGACTCAGATAATACACCAGCTCTTTCTGCTGAAGAGTGAGTTCATCAAATCCGGGAACCCGATAGCGCATGATTTTCAGGTCGGCGAACTGTTCAAGCAGGAATTGAAAATCCTGTTCGCTTTCTTTTTTCGGGCTCTGGTTACAGGCCGTTAATACAAGGCTCATGGTAATTGCAATTAGTAGTACAAGCTTTTTCATAAACAGGGTATAAATGAAATGGTTAATCTCATGCATGGATATTTTTAATGATACCGTTTTCAAAAACCGGAATTGCCTTCGAAACGCCGATTTTCACCGTATAGTCCGGAAGCGGGTCAACGCCCAGCCCCAGAAGGCGCTGGTAATGACTGGTATTTATCAGAGCATCCTTAAGGTTATGCTTGTGGTGGTTCCACAAGCCGGCAGCCAGGGCAGTTTCATCTCCGGTTACTGTCCATGTTCCGCACTCCAAAAGCAACTCAGCCAGAGCGCCTGCACAAAGGGTGTCTTCAGTGCTGAAGAGGTTCTTCCATCCGGAACAGAGTATAACGATGTTTTCATTCCGGCTGTTGAGCCATTCCGACAAAGCCGGCAGGTTTGAAAATGCTGCGGCAGCTACCGGTCCGTTTTTGGCAGCCATCGTCATAGCACCACTTCCGTTGGTGGTTGAATACACGAGTGTTTTACCCCTGATGTCCGGTGTGCGGAAGTCGGCTGCAGAGTTGCCGTAATCGGCAAAAGGCAGTTTAAGCCCTTCGCGTTCGGCTGCAACTGGATACCCCTTTTCACGCAGTTGTTCCGCTTCACTTAGTGTGGCTACGGGTACAACTGCCGATACTCCATTGTCGAACGCTGCTATCAGAGAAGTGGTGAAACGCAGAATATCAATAACAACGGTGATGTGCTGTCCACTCAGATTCCGGTAAGGGTAAAGCGCCGGGCTGAGGCAAATTTCAAGGATTCCTGCCATAGATAGTGTTGCTTAATAAAAAGACCCGCAAACCGTTACAGCATGCGGGTCTTTGTAAGGTGTAATGTTTAACCCTTATAGAAAGGCAGTTTGACCACTTTTGCTTTTAGCGATTTATCGCGGATGCTGATGAAGATTTCTGTTTCGGTTTTAGCAAAGGCAGTGGGTACATAACCCATACCTATTGCTATTTTCAGCGAAGGAGCCTGTGTGCCGGAGGTAACTTCTCCTATGGTATTTCCTTCGGCATCAAGTATGGGGTAGTGCTGACGGGGTATACCTTTGTCGATCATTTCGAAGCCGACCAGTTTTTTTGTCACGCCTTCGGTTTTTTGTTTCAGAAGGGCTGCCTTATTGATGAAGTCCTTATCGTCGGTGAATTTAGTGATCCATCCAAGCCCGGCTTCAAGGGGTGAGGTAGTGTCGTTGATATCGTTTCCGTAAAGGCAGAATCCCATCTCGAGTCTCAGGGTGTCGCGCGCTCCCAGTCCGATGGGCTTAATACCGAATTCGGCTCCGGCTTCAAATACGGCATCCCATATTTTTCCGGCATCTTTATTAGCGAAGTAAATTTCACATCCGCCCGAACCGGTATAACCCGTAGTTGAAAGAATAACATCTTTAACTCCGGCAAATTCCACCTTTTTAAAGGTATAGTATTCCATGTCGGTAACAGGGGTGGAGGTAAGTTTCTGCATGGCTTTCAGCGCAAGCGGCCCCTGAATCGCAAGCTGGGATATCTCATCCGAAGCATTGTAAAGGGTAGCGCCCATGGTATTCTGACTGGTACACCATGCCCAGTCTTTGTCGATGTTGGCAGCGTTTACAACAAGCAGATAGGTTTCTGCATCCACCCGGTAGACCAGCAGGTCGTCAACTATTCCGCCTTTGTCGTTGGGAAAGCAGCTGTACTGCACCTTTCCATCGGCCAGTTTTGAAGCATCGTTTGAAGTAACCCGCTGAACAAAATCGAGGGCTTTTGGACCTTTAACCCAAAACTCGCCCATGTGCGAAACATCAAAAACGCCGACGCCTTTACGCACCGTTTCATGCTCTGCGTTCAATCCTTCGTACTGAACGGGCATGTAAAAACCGGCAAACTCTACCATCTTGGCTCCCAGCGCTTCGTGCCGGGTTGTAAATGCAGTATGTTTCATAACGACTATGATTTGATTGATGAGGCAAACCTACGGGATTTTTTCGACATGAAACTTAATTGCAGGGAGTAAATTTTTATAAGCCTATGTACCCGCTTAATGGATATTGCTGACGCAATCGGTTAACGCATCTTCTACTCTTCCGAATGGAGTGCGCGCTCAGAGACATGCCAATCTTTGGTACATTGGGGCGTTAAGCAGGCTTAATAGTTTAAAACACATCAAATTCAGAATGTTAAACTTAATGGAAGTCAGATTGTTATATAAATTATTGTCGCACTGTTTGATTTTAAAGAATTATTGTATCTTTGTTGCTTCAAAGTAATTCAACCCAACTCTCTTTTTTCTCTTCTTTCCATTCTTTTAATCAAGGCGGTCAGTATTAGGATCTTTCCGGAGAGTTGTCACATTCACAATCTTTTTATTCCCGGTCATTTCACGATCAACACAATCATTAATTATTTATGTACGATATTATTGAGCTTAACAGCAAATCAATCGATGAGCTGAAAGACATTGCCAGGGGGCTGAGTGTTCCCCGCATCGACTCTATGGGCAAGCAGGATCTGGTTTATCAGATACTGGACTATCAGGCACTTAATCCTTCCAAAGAAATGTTGGAGAAGGAAAAGGAAGCCAGGGAAAACAACCGCCACAAGCGTCAGCGTCTTCCAGACGAACGTTCCATAAAGGGTAAACCGCAGTTTCAGAAGGGCGGACGAACCCCTGTAGCTTCATCCGATCCCAGTATAGCACCATCTGCCGGTAACGGCAACGCCGAAAAAGTCAGTCCGCGTAAGCCTGAAGAGGTAAAAGCAGCAGCTCCTGCCAGCGAAGCCCCGGCAAGCCAGAATAAACCTGAGTCCAAACCTGCAACGTCCAGAGAGGAAAAACAGGAACCTGCAAAACGCAAACGCGGCAGACCTAAAAGAGATGATTCCGCAAAGGCTCCCAAGCCCGTGCTGGTTTCGGAATCCAAATCCGATCACATCGATAAGGAAGCTCTCGAACTTAGTAATGCTCCCATCCTTGAGGATGAACCCGAAGTACCGGTTGTTCCGGAAGAAACGGTCATTGCCGCTCCTCCTGTCCCCGAAGTCAGGGTAGAAGAACCAATGATTCTGCCTCCGCCGCCTCCCCCTCTTGAACGCATTCCCGAACCAGAACCCGCACGTCCAGCAGGCGACCGATACGGACGTGACTTTAATCCCAGACAGCAGCAGCAACGCTATCCAGAACGCCGCCGTGAAGAATATACCTGGGAATTCGATGGTTTTATTTCAACCGACGGAGTACTCGAAATTATGCCCGACGGTTATGGCTTCCTGCGCTCTTCCGATTATTTCTACCTCAACTCTCCCGACGATGTGTACGTTTCACAGTCCCAGATCAAACTTTTTGGACTTAAAACCGGTGACACCGTCAGAGGAACTATCCGTCCGCCTAAAGACGGAGAAAAATATTTCCCACTCATCAAGGTTGAACTGATCAATGGCAGGACTCCCGACGAGGTGCGCGACCGTATTCCGTTCGACTACCTTACCCCGCTGTTTCCTGAAAAGAAATTTAAACTCACAGGCCACCCGGGATCCAGCATGTCTACCCGCATTATCGATCTTTTCGCCCCTATTGGCAAAGGACAACGCGGACTTATTGTTGCTCAGCCCAAAACCGGTAAAACGGTTCTTCTGAAAGAGATTGCCAACGCCATCGCTGCCAACCACCCCGAAGCTTACCTTATTGTGCTTCTGATCGATGAACGTCCCGAGGAAGTTACCGATATGGCACGCAGCGTAAATGCAGAGGTAATTGCTTCAACGTTTGACGAACCGGCCGACAGGCATGTAAAAATCGCCAATATCGTTCTGGAAAAAGCCAAGCGTATGACCGAATGCGGTCACGATGTGGTTATTCTGCTCGACTCCATCACCCGTTTGGCCCGCGCTTACAATACCGTTTCCCCGGCATCCGGAAAAGTGCTCTCAGGTGGAGTGGAGGCTAATGCCCTTCAAAAACCAAAACGCTTCTTCGGTGCTGCCCGTCAGATCGAAAACGGAGGGTCACTCACCATCATCGCCACAGCCCTTATAGATACCGGCTCCAAAATGGATGAAGTGATCTTCGAAGAGTTTAAAGGAACCGGCAATATGGAGCTACAGCTCGATCGCAAACTTTCAAATAAACGGATTTATCCGGCAATCGATATCGTTGCATCAAGTACACGCCGCGAAGATCTGCTGCTCGATAAAGAAACTCTCCAGCGCATCTGGATCCTTCGTAACCATCTGGCCGATATGAATCCGCTGGAGGCAATGGAGTTCCTGAAAGAGAAAATGAAATATACCCAAACCAACGAGGAATTCCTGATATCCATGAACGGATAAATCCAGGATATAATCCTCCGGATGATAAATAGCGGCGGAGTACCTGTTCAAGGTTCTCCGCCGCTTCTTATTGTATACTACTGGTTTAACGTAATGGTTTATTATTCTGACAAGTTTATTTTCCCAAGTTGAATAAAGTTACCTGTATCGATGCTGTTACATTTAGCATTGTAATAGTGCGTTTATCGGTGCGTATGCCCGATTGTGTCACAAAATCGAAAGCTGCGACAGAATGAATTATTTGCCCTGAAAGTCCGATGCGGTAGCAACCCGTAGGAGACGCAAAAATCCCGGCTCCCATCATTCCGGCGAAGCTTACATCGAGTGAAGAGGAAATTTCATACGGGTTATTGCTGCCCAGCATTTCATACTTCGGCCAGTAGTATTGATAAGGTGTTGCTGAAAAAATAGCTCCGGCACCAGCTCTATATTCCATCTCCAGAATTCTTCCGGGCTTATGGGAGATGACCGCCCCGGCCAGCAGATGCGCCACCCGGAAAGCTTCGCTGCGTATATACACATCAGCCAGAAACGGATCGGCTTTTACTTTCTCAGAACCCAGAGCACCCACATCAACAGGATTAAGCTGGATACCGGCCTGGGCAAATGCACCCCAAATGGTTTCGGTTTGTATCGCAACTTCGCCCGAAACGCTTAATCCGGGCAAGGTGAAGCTCCCGCCATCAAGGTTTTTTCCTGCAAAGGCTCCCAGCGGAAGGCTGACACCCGATTGTATGGTAAAATTGAGTGGTAAAGACTGAGATACAGCTAAAAGAGGCAACAAAAATACGGTAAGCAGGTATAAAACAGGTTTCATGGAATTCTTGTCTTGATTTTAAGTACAAAACTAATTCAATCCGGTAAATCTTATCATCCTTGATTCAGCAATGCTTTTTACCGGCACAAAATTCGAAAATATAGAAAAAAAAGAACCGTTGCTGTGTGAATGCAACGGTTCCGGTGTAACCTTTTAAAGCTCTTATACTGTTTAGATCGCGTTCTGGCCTAGTGCAGTCAAAGAGTTCTGCAGAAGAGCCATAGTATATTTGTAGTTGTGAATACCAAGGCTGTAATCCCTCAGGCAGAGCTGGAAGTTGATGATGGCTCCCATCTGTGCATTGGTGAGGGTAAGCTTCGGCAGCGTCAGATTGTAATCCTTCTGTGCCTGGCTCCATGAATTCGATGGGCTGGGATTCTGGAATACTCCTCCGGGATTGGTGTCCGGTCCGCTGGGATTGTTGATCGGATCGTAAATATTAAGGTATCCGTCGTAACGGTTGGTGGTATTGTTGTACCACAGATTATGATCGCGATCGGGATTTCTGTTCATGATGTCAACGCCATTGATTGCGAGGGCAGCACCCAGGGCATCCAGTTTGGCTTTTACGTTTGCACGCGGGGTATTCCACAGGAAGTCAGAGCTTGCTGAAGCGTTGCTGTGGCAACCGTCTGCGTTACAACCGTTAAAGTTAGAAACTGCAGAGAAAGTGTGACCACCGGCGCGACCCTGCATGGGTGCCATGTGGCAGTCCTGGCAGGAAGCGATGTTGGTATGTACAGAATTCTCATAGGCAACGCCGGGAAATTCAACACCGCCAACACCAGCATAAATTGCACCAACCGAACCGTAATGAACGTGAGTTCTGTATGCAGGTCTCAGTTTGTTGCCTGAAGCGGCAGCATCGTAAAACACTGCACCCGGATTTGAAGCCAAAGCATTGTAGTCGAGCACATTGCCGTCGCCTGCAGATGCAGTAAGAGGCCTTGGCTGGTGACATTTTACGCAAAGGTTACTGCGTCCGCCGTCAGCTTTTATGTCGATGGTTTTAGCACCACCCCACATGGACATGGGTACCGGAGCTACCGTAGTAAGCGCCAGGTCGTCGGGACCATAGGTTGCGTGAATGCTGCTGTGACAGGTAGAACAGGTGATTTCACCGTAAGTTACGGACGCCGGAACTACGTAATCATTTACATACCTGTTGGTTGTGGTGTTGAGTGAAAAAGTTGCAGGAGTGCCGAACTGGCAAACATACTTGAATGCTTCCGAAACATGGCAGGGTCCACAGGTGGTGTTGCCAGCCTCTTCAAAAGCTGCACCTCCCCACGAATGCTTGGAAAGCTGGAATTGTGTTGCGGCAATTTCAATGCCGTCGGGACTGTGACAGGTAATACAACTGGCTGTGCCATCGGCACCATCGGCGCCATCTTGACCGTCTTTACCGGCCGGGCCTTCTTTGGTACATCCGCTCATGAGCAGGTTTCCCAACACAAAGAATACCAGTGTTGTAAGTGTTACTAACGTGAGTTGTCTTTTCATGTGTGTGTTGTTTAACAGTTTAGGAATTGTTGGAGCTTTCGGTTACTTTCTTTGTTTCTTCTGTAGAATTAATTTCGTTTTCTTCCTCAACTTCGTGATATCCGGTAATCATACTTTTCATATTGGCAGTCAGAGAATGCCCAACCGTTATAAAGTAAAGATGGATTACCAGAAATATCGATATAAGAAAGCCGGCAGCAACATGAAATAAGCTTGTAAGCATGATGCCGCTGTAGCCAAAAACGTTCAAGATGATAGTTTCAGGGTATAGCAAAGCCCAGCCGGTGATAAACGTGAATGGGGTAATGGCGTGCATTATCACGTTGTAGGTTATCTGCTGAATCGGGTTGAACTTCCTTGTTTCGTTTACCGGGAACGGATGCGGGTCTCCCTTGAAAATGCCAAACATATAATACTTCGCCTGCTGGAAGAAAGCTTTGAAAAAGCCCTGCTTCATAACGTAGTGCCTTCCGATTGAGGTAAACAGTACGCCAAGGAAGAAATAGAAGTAAGACAGCGTCAGCATTATTCCGGCTATGTTGTGCAGACTAACGGCTATATCGAATCGAATAAGCGGATAGCTGGGATTTGAATACTGCATGCTGATTCCCGTGGCTATGAGAATAATCATGAGCAACGCGTTAACGTGGTGCCAGATTCGGAGCCACAGTGGGTATAAGTAAATCTTTTTAGTTGCCATGTCTCTTGTGCCTGTGGATATACCTTAATGTTGCGTGAATTGCAATTCCGATTAAAACCATTATGAAGATTACAATGCTGGCGATGTTCAGGTAATAGTTCCTGTTCGCACCGATTACATAAGCTTCATTCATGATTACACCATTGTAGAAACCAAGACTGTTTCGCTTTTCTACCGCCTGATGCTTGTAGAGCGATGCCATCAGAATGGAGTTGGTGGAGTGGCATTCCACACAATTGCGTACCGACTGATCGGCGGGAAGTACAAAGTGTGCTACCAGAATGCTGTCGTTATTGGCGGCATGGCAGTCAATACACCTTACTTTCCGGAAATGCAGACTCTGGTTCGGAAGCCATTCATGACTCTTGATAAGATCAGGCAGCTCTTTCTCGATCAGAACTGCGTAGTTGTCGATGTTGCCGTGACAGTTCAGACAAGCTGCATTGTTCATGGCAACCCTGTTTACAAGCTGACCCGGCTGTTTGTCCGATAGCTTGTAGGTGTGCGGATTATGGCAGCTCCAGCATGTAAATTCCTCGCCGAGTTCCGTTGCGTGAATGCTCTTCAGATACTCTTCTTCGATCGCATACATCTCATCTCCGCCATGGCAATCCATGCATGCGTACTGCAACTCGAACTTTGTGTTGATCGGATGCGGATGAATGGTGTAGTCAGCGGAGTGGCAATCGGTACATTTAAATGTGCCGTGTGTGGCATTGCTGTAAGCTAAAGGGTCAATATACAGGTCGCTGTGCATTTTCAGGGTTGCGACATCCCCTGTTACGGTATCGGTCAGCTGATATTTATAAGAACCGTGACACGAAAGACAGTGTCGTGTTTCTTCGTCAGCAATCGCAACTTCCTGTTCTGAGGCGGTCGACAGGAAAATGGTAAACAACAGGGGTATAAACCCTACAATAAATATTAATCTTCCGCCCCGCCTGTTTCTGAACCAGTCTCTCATTATTTAAGTACCTTTTAGTTACGTGAAGCTCTGTATGCTAATACGTTAAGAACAACTGCGGTTCCGGAAACTCTGGGACCGCAGTTGCCGGAAGATTTATTTCTTCATTGTGCGGATGTAGTATACTACAGCCCAGCGGTCAGCCTCATCCGTGATTTTCTTTTCGAAATTGGGCATATCGCCGCGTCCGACAAACGACTGATAGTAGATTTCGCCATCGGCCTGATCCTGGAAAGCCTTTGAGGAGAAATCTCCGCAATCGGTCTTCAGATTCTTGGCTTTGGGGCCATCGCCCAGTCCTTTGGTGCCGTGGCATGATCTGCAGTGCTGGTTGTAGAGCTCTTTTCCGGTAGTGTTGATCGAAGGATCGCCGGCTTTTATCGTACTCTTCATACTCTTGTATTTTGCAGGGATAACCCAGGGCTCACCCTCTTTCTGTGTCATGGCCATATTGATGGTTGCGAATGCCAGTGCGGCAATCAGAAGTGACAGAAGTTTTACTGTGTTTTTCATTGTAATCGGATTTTAGGTTATTAAAATTAGTCGTCAATTAATTAAAAGCATTTAGAAACTCCAGAGTCTGGTGACATTAAGACCGAGGATAATGTTCCCTTTAAAAAATTCATTTTGATTGTACAAAATGTTTTCCTGAGGAAGTATGCCTTGCGATGTTCCGGCATAAATGTGGAATGCATGCGTGCTTGTTGCTACCTCCAGTCCTATGCAAATGTTTGCTTTCGGATGATTGATGGTTTCATTAGTCTCTTTCGTAAATTCTGAAATTCCCTGAATCCGGAAGGGAAAATCCCCGGAGATGATAAGCGAACTCTGGGGGGAGAATTTATATCTTCCGGCAACCGTAATTGCAATGCGGTCGTGGTCTACCAGAGTGTCGGTCGAATTGTAATGGGTGAACGAAGGAGCTGCCATCAGCGAAAGTTTGCTGTTGAACCGGCGGGCAACGATGACCTGTGTAAAGTACGACATACGGTTCGAAAACTTGTAGTTGACGCCAAACTTCGAGTCCGGACTTCCATCGATTCCAATAACTTCATAAACTGAAACCGTTACCGGGATACTGTTGGAACGGGTCTGTTGCACAATGTTGTATTTGGCCTGAATATCGGTCATCTTATTAAATTTGGTTGTACCAACACCAACAACCAGATTGTCGAGGATGCTGTAATTCAATCCCAGCCTGATGTTGGAGGGGGCCCAGATGCCGTATAAATCGGTAATTCCGTTTTCAATTGATCCAAACCGGTGCTGTATTACCATCTCCAGTGTATTAGCTGCAGGAATAGTAGTAGTGGCATTATCAAAAAGCAGACCACTCTCAAAGGCAGGACGCTCCGGGCGCTCTTTCGGTTTTTCTTCAACCGCTTCATCCTGCGCAAAAACTAACGGCTGTGCCAGTAATACCGCCGACAGGAGTAAAATGCTGTATCTGTATATTTTTTTCATGGGATTGCAGGTCTTTCCGTTTAACATTAGTTATTTATTGCTCCCTGTTGAATCCAGGCCAGGATAAGCTTTGCCTGCTGTGCAGTTGAATAATTTTTCATGCTGCCTGTAGTCATGCTGGTGTACAGCACACTGGCAGAAGGGTTGGCCGGGTCGATCATGCCAAGCTGGTTAAGGCTGGCAAATGCTCCGGCTGCACTCAAATCGGGAGGAATGGCTCCGGCAGCATGACATCCCGAGAAATTGCAGCTGGCATTAAATATAGGTATGATGTCTCCTGCAAAACTTACTTCTGTAGTCACCGGTGTGCGGTCAGGCTCTACAAAATCGTATTCGCAGCTCTGCACCAGGATTGCAGATGTTGGTATCAGTAACCACACAATCAGGGAAATAAGGGTTTTTCTTTTCATCATTAGTATAGCTTTAACTTGATGAATCAAAGAAAGTACTTATCTAACTATGAATTACTCGCCAAATAGTGATATATTTGCATACGAAAAGAGGATTTTGTCCTGCTTTTACATGATTTATATCATCAAATAGCTTGACAAATAATAATTTATTATCTTAGCATTACCGGAAACCTGGAATTACCAAAATTCTTAGAAGGAGTTTATGGCCAATACAATTGAATCGCATTGCCTGCATTGTATGCAGCGTTCAGATATATTTACGAAATTGGCGGAAGGAGAACTTGCTCAGGTAAACGCGTGCCGTGTCAGCATTCGTTACCATGCTGGAGAGGTTGTCTTTAAGCAGGGTTCACCATGCCATGATTTTGTTTGCATTACCAGCGGTATGCTTAAGCTGTACCGTGAAGATGAAAACGATAAGCGAATCATCATAGGTTTTGCAAAACCCGTCGATTACATTTTCGTCCCGGGAGCTTTCACCGATAAACGCCATCATTTCTCAGCCATCGCCTGCGAGGAAACCACGGCTTGCCTTGTTGGAATTGAAGTATTCGAAAAACTGCTGAGAGATAATCATGATTTTGCAGCTGCTTTCATGGCAAAAATTAGTGAACAGTCCATCCGGTTTATCGAACAAATGTCTAGCCTTGTGCAGAAGCAGATGCCGGGTCGTATGGCCGATGTTCTGATTGAGCTTTCAAAAGGCGTTTATAACTCCAATCCTTTTGTTTCTTCTCTTTCACGGCAGGATCTTGCCGACATGTCGGGTATGACGAAAGAAAGTGCTATCCGGATTCTGAAAACTTTCCGCGACGATGAACTTATCCGCACCGAAGGCGATACGATCGAAATTCTGAATTATCCCATGCTCGAACGCATCAGCAGAAACGGCTGAGCCCGACCCGCCGGAAGCATATTATCATTGATAAGAGCGGATTGTTTTAATACGAAAAAAGGTTCACATTACTTGTTCCACCGGGGTGTATAGTAAACGTATTTTCGATGGAATACATTGACCGCTCCGCATTTTTCGAACGGTACACAACCCGGTAGTTTCCGGGTTGCAGCACCAGCGTTTCCTGCAAAACGTTCTCACGCAGATCGTATATCCATTCCACCCCATTGTTGCGTTCAATGTACAAGCTTCCGAATCCGTTCACACTTTTGCGAATTACGATGATGCCGGGCAGGGGAATGTCGATGGTCGTCGTTTTTCCCTGCCTGATCTTAACATCGGTCATATAAATCCTTGGTAAAGTCAGGATCTCAAGATCGTAGCTGCCGCACAGGTATTTTTTTGTATCTCCGAAATTCTGAACGTTAAGAGTTTTATAATCTCCATGTTCCTTAACAATGGCAAACAGATTCTTTACAATCCGTTCGTTTGTTCCCATCCGTAAGTCCAGATACCCCTGAGGTGCGCTTAATGAAGCGGTAAGATGACTTCCCGGACTCAGCGTGATGCTGTCGAGCCTTACCGGAGGAATGGTGTGAACCACGAGATCATAAGTAATCAGCGGGTCAAGAATTAATGTATCGGGCAATCCCCTGTGATTTAGGGTGTGGATGAAATTGTATTTCATCTTGCCCGAAGCACGGTCGTAGAAGGTCATGTTAACATTTGATTCTGAAGGCCGGTTGTTTATGTCGAGCAGGTTTACCTGCATGCTGGTTGAATTCAGTGCCTGAACAATTACGGTGTTCAAAGCCTTCTGGAACGCGGTTTCGCTGGATGCATCAAAATACGTTCCCACGCAATTAAAAACATCCCTGAAGTCCTTGCCTATGCCAATGATAAAAGGCTTAAGCGCTATGCCGTGCTTCTGCAGTTCTGCCGACGCAGCACAGGGGTCGCCTCCGCATTCCTCTATCCCGTCGGTTATTAATATGATGATATTTCTGCAATTGCTGCAGGGAGGAAAGTCGTTTACCACCTGTTGCAAGGAATACGCAATGGGAGTGGTACCCCTTGGGGTGAGACTCAGAATTTTTGCTTTAATACTGGAAATGTTGCCAGGAGCAAACGGAACCTCCAGGCGGGTGTCGTAACAGTCGGGAGGGGGGTAGTTTTTCTGATGACCATAAACCCTGAGCGCGATCTCCAGGTTCTGAAAGGTCGCCAGACTGTCAAGAAGATTAACCATCAGCTTTTTGGCAATGTTGATCTTCATGTCGCTCTGCCACCTGGCATACATACTCTGCGAGGCGTCAAAAACAAAAAGTATCCTGCTTAAGGGTTCTTCCTTCCCGGATCTGGCCGGATTCTGTCCGCTTATAATGATAGGCAGAAACAATAACAGGAATAGCAGTCTTTTGTACATTTTCCTTTGTGGAGGTTGCCTTCTGATGATTCCGGAAAAAAACATTGGGTTTGATATGCAGTTTTCCCTTATTTCCGGTACCTGCGAAAATAATCCTTTTTCAACTCCATTTCGTTATATCCGAAAAAAATGAACAATATTTTCTTTCAAACAGCGTATTTTTGAAGCGTGAAGGATGCCTTCCGGTTCATATAAAATCCTGAAAATTATATTACCTGCATGAAAAATATTCGTCCGATTCTGCTTTTTCTCTTTTTAGCAATTATTTTTCAGTCTGCCATAAATGCTCAGGGCCGGCAAAGGCCTGAACCCGGTGCTGATGCCTGGGTGGACTCGGTTTTTTTGTCCCTTACCCCCGATGAGCGCATTGCCCAGCTGATAATGATCCGGGCCTATTCCAACCGCGACGAGACATATTACAGCGAACTCACCCGCCTCGTTCGCGAGCTCAACCTGGGAGGTGTATGCTTCTTTCAGGGTGGTCCGGTACGACAGGCCATTGTTACCAACCGCTTGCAGGCAGCCGTTAAAACTCCGCTGCTGGTTGCGCTGGATGCGGAATGGGGGCCTGCCATGCGGCTCGACAGTATCGTAAGCTTTCCCAAGCAAATGACCCTCGGTGCTCTCCGCGACCATCAGCATATCTATCGCATGGGTCGCGAGATAGCACTGCAGCTCAAACGAATAGGAGTTCACGTGAATTTTGCACCCGTTGCCGATGTCAATAACAACCCGCTGAATCCCGTTATCAATGCCCGTTCGTTCGGCGAAAACAGGCTTGAAGTGGCCGAACGCTCCTACTGGTATATGAAAGGAATGCAGGATGAAGGGCTGATCGCGGTGGCCAAACACTTTCCCGGGCACGGGGATACCGGCAACGATTCGCATTATACCCTTCCGGTAATCCAAAAGCCATGGCATGAAATCGATTCCCTCGAACTGTTCCCGTTTCGATACCTGGTGGATCGCGGACTTAAAGGCATGATGATTGCACACCTGCGCATTCCGGCCATCGATACTGCCGCGCGTTCCATTTCTTCACTCTCAAAGCCGGTAATCACTGGATTGCTGCGCGAACAAATGGGTTTCAATGGAATGGTGATTACCGACGGGATGGATATGAAAGGACTTACCGATTTTGCCGATCCCCGTTTAGCTGAAGTACTGGCGCTTGATGCCGGAAACGATATTCTGCTCCTTCCCGCCGATGTGCGCAAAGCCATTCAGAATATTCGTCAGGCAATAAGCAATGGTGTAATTTCCTATAAACTGATAGATGAGAAATGCCGCAGGGTACTCCAATGGAAATACGAATCGGGCTTATGGAACAATCAGCCCATCCCGCTCGACGGTCTCAATGCATCTCTGAACACGGAAACCGCCATGCTGGTAAACATTGCTGCGAATGCCGCTTCAATAACCCTGGTGCATGACCCCGGAGCAATAGTACCTCTCGCAGGACTCGATACACTCAGGATTGCCACACTCGCCATTGGTGACTTCAGCGTTGCTCCCTTTCAGCAACGGGCTGCCGATTATGCTCCCGTAACACATTTTTTTCTGAGCAAAGATCCCGGTCTGGCTGAAAGAGCAGCACTGATGGAACAACTGGAGCCTTATAATCTGGTTATTGCCGGCTTTGTAAAAACCAGCGATCTGCCCCAAAAGAATTTCGGCATCAGCGCCCGTGCCGCTCACTTCGTTGACTCGTTGGCTCTGGTTAAACAAACCATTCTGACCTTATATGCCAGCCCCTACAGCCTGGCTTCCTTCCGGAATGCTTCCGCTCTTACTTCCATACTTGTCGCCTACCAGGATAACGATCTGATGCAGGATCTGTCGGTTCAGGCACTGTTCGGAGCGCTTCCCGTGAATGGTACATTGCCCGTTGCCGGCAGTGAGCAATGGCCTGCCGGCACCGGCCTCATTCGCGAACAGGTGACCCGCCTCGCCTTCACACTGCCCGCCGGTGCCGGTATGTCGTCGGATAAACTGGCTGTGGTCGACAGTCTGGTGCTGTCCGGTATACGCGAAAAGGCTTTTCCCGGAGCCCAGGTAGTAGTGGTAAGGAAAAATAAGGTAGTCTACCGAAAATCTTTCGGTACACAGGATTATGAAAATTCGCAGCCGGTAAAGAACAACGACCTTTACGACCTTGCATCCCTGACCAAGGTACTTGCGACAACTCTGGTGGCAATGAAAATGACGGGTGATGGCGACATAAATCCTTCACGCCGGCTAAGCAGGTATTTTCCGGCAATGGCTCATAAGGCAACGGCCAACGTCACCATTCGTGATCTTATGGCACATCAGGCAGGATTTATCGCATACATCCCTTTCTGGAAAGAGATGATGGATAAGGGAGAGCCTTCAGGGGAGCTGTTCGGAAAACACTACAGTATCAATTATCCGCATCGCGTTGCCGATGGGATGTACCTGCGCGCAGATGTGCCGGACAGGATCATTGATTCCATCATAAAGGCTCCTATCCGGGCAAAAGCCGGGTACCTCTACAGCGATCTGGGTTTTATTTTGCTGGCAAAGGCTTTTGAAGAAATTGCCCAACAGCCATTTATAAGTCTTGCCGACAGAAACTTTTACAATCCTTTGGGACTTAGAACCATGGGTTTTAATCCGAGAGACCGGTTCAGCGTCAGCCGGATTGCTCCGACCGAAAACGACACCCTGTTCCGGAAACAACTGGTAATAGGGGATGTACACGATCAAACGGCTGCACTACTGGGTGGTGTTGCCGGTCATGCCGGACTCTTCTCCGATGCACTGGATGTGGCGGTTGTTATGCAGATGCTGCTCAACGGTGGAAGCTATGGTGGCGATACTTTGCTTCAGGCAGATGTGATTGCCGAATATACAGCCGTTCAGTTTCCGGGAAGCAAAAACAGGAGAGGAGCAGGGTTTGATAAGCCTGCAGAGCCCGGACAGGCTTCACCGGCCTGCGAATCGGCTTCTCCATCCAGTTTCGGACATTCCGGATTTACGGGTACTTTTGTTTGGGCCGATCCTGAAAAGGAACTTGTGTACGTGTTTCTCAGCAATCGTGTTCACCCCGCTGCTTCGAACAATACACTGACAAAGCTTAGTGTGAGGACACGAATACAGGAAGCAATTTATCGGGCGATAACCGAATAGGAAAAAAACCTCCGGCAGAGCGTTGAACACCGCAACGCTTTCTTTGTTATACAAGCCGAATCTTTCATCCATAAAAAGAAATAAAATGGCATCCATCACTTTAAAAGGAAACACCATTAATACCATGGGAAACCTGCCTGCAATTGGCAGTAAAGCCCCGGATTTCACACTCGTGGGATCAGATCTGAGTCCGGTTACTCTCAGGGAGTTTAAAGGTAAAAAAGTAGTTCTCAACATTTTTCCCAGTCTCGATACGGCTGTTTGTGCCGCATCCGTTAGGCAGTTTAATGCCGCAGCCGGTAAGCTCAGCAATACCGTTGTGGTTTGTGTGTCAAAAGATCTTCCTTTTGCACACGGTCGCTTCTGTTCAACGGAAGGATTGAACAATGTGGTAACCGCTTCCGATTTTCGCGACGCCTCGTTTGGGAAAGAATACGGAGTAACACTTGCCGATGGTCCGCTGGCCGGGCTGCATTCGCGTGCAGTGGTGGTGATCGACGAAGAAGGAACGGTTAAATACACAGAACAGGTTCCCGAAATCGTTCAGGAGCCCGATTATGAAGCAGCACTGAAAGCTGTTTAAGGAATCTCACATTTCGAATGCAAAAGGGCACGAAGACAGCTTCAATTTAATTAACGGTAATTAAATTGTCTGACGACTTCGTGCCTTTTGTGTTTACTTATTTTAAGTATTTATT
>JALHHH010000156.1 GCA_022837485.1 Bacteroidales bacterium | reverse complement strand
CGATAATCCTTACTGAAAACAGTGGAATAAGTTGGGAGGAGCAGCCTCCGGCAGGAACGAGCAATTCCTTTCTGTTAGGAATAGATGCTCTCGACAGGAATAACGCGTTGGTTGTCGGCTCATCGGCCGGATACCCGCAGTTCGGAAAGATACTGCGCACAAAAGACGGAGGAAAGAACTGGGAAGTAGTTCTTAGTGCAGAGGAATGTCCAGTTACTTTAACTCATGTTTCGATAGCCGAAAAGAGAATGTGAAAACCAAGATTAGTTCCAAGATGCAAGTTGTGAGTTGTAATACCGTGGTTGGGGTTAGCGGGTTGGTGGTAGGAAAGAGCGAAGGGACTGGTTGGCCGTTGAATGGTTCTCCGTTTGCCGAAAAAAACCCGTTCTTCGTTCTTGGTCAAAGTGAAAAAACGAGAGATTCTGAATCAAGTTCAGATGACGGTATGTGACGTTTTCGGAAAGCCCGCCGGGATGCTGAAACGAGTTCATGACGGAATTCTGGACAAAGAACCAGGAACCTAGGTGCACAGCGTGGGAACGAATAACCGTTCTTCCCGAAGGACGGGTTTCTTGAGGATGACGGTATGTGACGTTTTCGTAATCGCCTAACACTGTCATCCCGAATTTGTTTCGGGATCTGGTGCTTTCCGTCGTTGGGGATAGCGGGTTGGGGGTTGGATAGAGCAAAGGGACTGGTTGACCGTTGAGCGGTTCTCCGTTCGCCGAATAAGAAATTAGTTCTTCGTTCCGACGCTCCGCGTCCAAGTTCTTCGTTCTTGGTTAGAGCGATAAAGCAAGAGCATCCAGATTCCGACCAGGAGCTTTGTCGGAATGACGGAATCTGGCCTTTCGCAATAACCGTTAATTGTCATCCCAAATTTGTTTCGGGATCTGGTCCCGAAGAACCAAGAACCTGGACGCGTAGCGTCGAAGAACCGTTCTTCTCGAAGGACGGGTCCATGCTCTTTGACGAACCAAGGACGGCTCTTTGCAGCGTTCAGCGGGTTCTTGCTCTTAAGCGCACAGCGGATCTTTGGATCGAGATGCTGAAACAAGTTCAGCATGACCGATTCAGACGTTTTCGGAATAAGCATTCGTTGTCGTTCCACTGAGCCTTCCCCA
>JALHHH010000095.1 GCA_022837485.1 Bacteroidales bacterium | reverse complement strand
CGGTATTGATTACCCTGCCGAGCATCCCTTCGCTTACAGGGATGGATGCAATGGTATAGGTACGTTTCACCTGGTCGCCTTCGTTGATGCCGGTTCCTTCTCCAAGCAACACCACACCCACATTGTCTTCTTCAAGATTGAGAACAATGCCTTTGATACCGGTAGATTCAAATTCAACCAGCTCTCCCGACTGCACGTTATTGAGTCCGTAGATCCTGGCGATTCCATCGCCCACCTGAAGCACGGTACCTGTTTCATCAAGTTCTGCTTCCGATTTAAAACCGGCCAGCTGTTGTCGTAATATCGCAGATACTTCTGCGGGTTTTATTTCTGCCATTTGATTTTCGTTTTATACTTTGCTGGTATAAATGTTCTTGCTGAACTCCTTGCGGAGGTTTTGAAGCTTTTTTCGTACGGTGTCATCAAAAATCCGGTTTTCGAGCTTCACTACCAGTCCGCCAAGCAGGTTTGCATCAACCGCTTCATCGAGCAGGATGCTGCAGCCGGTCTGGCTGGCAAGAAGGTCAAGAAGTTCTTTGCGCGTATTATCGTCGAGCGGAGTTGCTGAAGTTACTTTCACCCGTTTCACCATTTTGTAGTCGAGAAAGAGGTCAGCAAATTTCCCTGCAATCTCCACCAGTAAAGATTCTCTACGTTTACGGATAATGATGCCGATAAACGCCAGGGAGAGTTTCCCGATCTCCTTTGAAAATATCCCGTTCATCACGGTAATTTTCTTGCCGCTGTTGATTACGGGGCTGTTAAGCATGTGCACAAGGGCAGGGTTCTGGTTGCACGTATTCACCAGAAGTTCCATATCGGAATTCACCTCATCGGTTACTCCCTGCTCCAGGGCCAGGTCGAAAAGTGCCTGTGCATAACGTATGCTAAGCTTTGGGTTATGCATAACTTTAATTTAGATTCATTTCACCCAGCGACCTGCGCACGAACTCCTGTTGTTTTTCGGGTTGCGAAAGTTCCTGCTGAATAACTTTTTCCGCAATATCGATGGAGAGATTTGCGATCTGATTTTTTAGTTCGGTAATGGCTTCCATCTTTTCGAAGTGTATCCTTTCGCGGGCATTTTCAACGATACGGTTTGCTTCTTCAGTAGCCTGTTTTTTCGCTTCTTCGATCAGCGACTCACGCACACGGCGTGCATCCCTGATAAGTGCATCGCGTTCCTCTTCGGCCTGTCGCATAAGCTGCTCGTTGTTGAAAACAAGCTGTTTCATCTCCTCACGGGCCTTATCGGCTTCGTGCAGTGCCAGCTCTATCGATTGCTCGCGTTCGCGCAACGAACGAAGAACCGGAGGCCAAACAAAACGGCCCAGGATAAACAGTAAGAGCCCGAAGGCAACTACCATCCAGAATATCAAGCCCAAACCGGGATTAACCAATTCCATAGTGTCGGATTTAAATGTGTGAAAGCAAAATCATTGCCGGAGCAACCAACCGTTGCCCCGGCAATGCGTGCATTTCAGAATCAGATAAACAGGATAAGCAGACAAACCACGATAGCGAAGAAGGCAACTCCTTCGATAAGCGCGGCCGATACAATCATGTTTGACCTGATGTCGCCCGATGCTTCCGGCTGACGTGCAATGGATTCAAGGGCAGCACGGCCGATGTTTCCAATGCCGAAGGCTGCAGCAATCGCTGCAATACCTGCACCAAAAGCAGCAGCCATCTTGGCCAGCGGCGCCAGGTCGGTTGCAACCTGCATAAGAACGGATAAAATTGTCATAATGGTTTGATTTAAAGGTTATGCGTAGTTAATGAATGAATTACGTATTAATGATGCTCTGCGGCATGTGCATGCTCTTCGGTAGCCATACCGAAATAAAGTGCCGAAAGCAGGGTGAAAACGTAGGCCTGGATAAAGGCCACCAGTAACTCCAGAACGCTGATAAATACAGCAAAAAATACCGAAACCACCGATACCCCGTATCCGAGACCGGGGCTGATTTTGCCAAAAACAAAAATCAGGCTTACAAATCCCAGTACAATGATGTGCCCGGCAGTAATATTGGCGAAAAGACGAATCATCAGAACAAAGGGCTTTACGACAACCCCTGTAATTTCGATGATCGGAAACAGGGGAATTGGGAACTTAAGCCACCACGGCACTCCGGGCGTATTGAAAATATGCTGCCAGTAGGATTTGTTTCCGCTGAAAGCTGTCATCATAAAGGTGAATGCAGCCAGCACAAGGGTAACGCCAATGTTACCTGTAACGTTGGCTCCGCCAGGAAACAGCGGTATAAGTCCGATCAGATTGGTGAAGAAAATAAAGAAGAAAAGGGTCAGCAAGAAAGGCATAAACCGCTCGTAATGCTTCCCTATGGAAGGCTTAGCCACTTCGTCGCGGATAAAAAGGATCAGCGGTTCGAGTACCGACTGCAATCCGCGCGGAGCATGTCCTTTGTTACGCGTGTAGGACCGTGCCACGGAAGAAAAGATCAGGATTACAACCAGAAAACTCACGAAGATGCCGGCAACGGTTTTGGTGATCGACAGATCGATGGGTTTTTCTGCAGCTGTATCCGTTTGCATGGTACCGGGAATCACCTTAACAATTTTTCCCTTATTTGCATTCCGTTCGGTTTCGATTTTGAATCCCTTGTATGAGGAATGCCCGTGGTGGAATTTTGAAGAGCTGAATACATGAAACTTCCCCTGATCGATCAGGATAACCGGCAAGGGAATCGTAATGTGGGTATGACCTATGGTAGCAATATGCCATTCGTGGCTGTCAACGATGTGATCGATGATCAGGTGCCCGGCATTAAACTCTTGCTCATGTGTTTCATTGCCTCCTGAGGCAGGGGCAGCCATGAGGGGAAAGGTCATAAAAAAACCAAAAAAAAGCGTAACGATCAGCAGCTTAGTCCTCATTCCGAACAAACAAAATCTTTAAAAATGTTATACCCCGTTAACAGACTTGAGGCCTGCAATTATAGGAAATTTTTGCGAACCCTTCACCCGCTTTTATACGGGAAATATTTTCAAAACTGGCGTTTCGGTTACTATAACCTGCCGGTTACAGGATTCCGGAACGACCTCTAATAAACAATCGGAATGGAAAATGTTTCAATGCATTGAAAGAAAAGTAAATGAATTGAAAACGGATGTGAAAAACCCATCCACGGAAGGGATGCCGATTTGCCGTTTGCTTATCTTTGCGGTCAGGCGTTCAGCGTTTAAAACCGTAACAAGGATGGATCACCTTAAATCCGACGAACAATATATGCGGGAGGCATACCGCGAAGCTCTTCTGGCGCTTGGGCGAGATGAAGTACCGGTAGGCGCCGTAATCGTGAGCCGGGGGAAAATCATCGCCCGTGGGCACAACCTTACCGAGACCCTGAACGACGCAACCGCTCATGCCGAAATGCAGGCCTTTACCTCTGCTTCCAATCACACAGGCGGAAAATACCTGAACGAGTGCACCCTCTACGTTACCCTGGAGCCCTGCCCTATGTGTGCTGCAGCTTCTATGTGGGTACAACTGGGCGAAATCGTTTATGGAGCTTCCGATCCCAAACGGGGATATTCAACCCTGAACGCAAGCCTCCTGCATCCCAAAACCAAAGTCAGAGGAGGTATAATGGCCGAAGAATGCGGCAAACTACTGAGTGACTTTTTTAAACGGAAACGATTATAATAGAACTCTGGAAAGCCGATGTTTTTTACGATTTCCATCGTGTAATATATACGATTAAGATGGAGAATTATTCTGCAAATAATTCCTCCAGTTTCATGTGCAGGTCTTCACCCCGGAGGTTACGGGCAATGATAACACCATCCTTATCGAGCAGCACATTCGACGGGATGGAATTTACCCCGTAAAGTTTTGCTGCCGAATTCTGCCAGTACTGCAGGTCGGAAACGTGTGTCCAGGTGAGTTTGTCGTCCGTAATGGCCTTAAGCCAGGAATCGCGGTCGCGGTCGAGCGACACACCGAGCACATCAAAGCCCTTGCTGCTGAATTTCTGATACGCTGCCACAACATTAGGATTTTCAGCACGGCAGGGCCCGCACCAGGCAGCCCAGAAATCAACCAGCACCACTTTTCCGCGCAGGTCGCTGAGCGATACCGGTACTCCTTCGGTGTTATTCATCGTAAAATCAGGAGCCTGTTTCCCGATGGCAACGTTTTCAAGAATGGTAATACGGTCTTTCAGCATTATTGCAAAGGGTGAATTCATAACACTTTTATCGAGCAGCGATTGTGCCCTGGTAAGGTCTTCAAGCTCCATTGAGTGAGAGTTTCGCATTATGACGAAAGGAGCTACAAACGACTTGCTGATGTTTTTCACATAATCCAATACTTCATTTTTCTGACGCACCTCGAGGTCTTCTATTTCAGCATTCAGCTTCTGCATAAGCGAAGTATCGTTTGCACGGCTGGCTTCATTGTAAGCAGTGTACAGGCCGATCTGTTCCGAACGCTGCGCATCAAAAAACTTAAGATAATCGCGGTATTGCCTGTCGGATTCCGAACCCTTTACCGAAGGCACCATCAGACTGTCGGTGTGAAATGCGATGTCGATGCCGGCAGCTTCGTTGAAAAACGAAAGAAACCGGTTGTCGTCAATAGCAATATAATATATTTTCGGATCGGTGATGCTACCCCTGAAGGTAAACTTTCCCGATTCCACCTTTGCTGTATCCAGGGTTTCAAACTTCCCGTCCTTGCTCTTTCTCAGATATACTTCCTGAATGGATTCACCCTTAACTACGCCCCGGATTAAAAACTCATCGCTTCCGCGCTGGTTACAGGATGCAAAAAAAACTACGGTCAGTAACGACAAAATTAGATTTCTGATTCTCATGATTTCAAAAATTTATGTTGCAAAGTTATGCAATTACACTAAAAGCAGGCTATATTTTCCTTATTGGTTTTTCAAAACCAATACCCGTCTCTGGCTGTTGTATGCTGGTTCATGATTCCGCATCTGCTTCCCGTTAGAAAGAGAAACCTTAAGGGCTCGCTTGCAAAGCAACAAATGGTGCTTTTATGAATGAAATTACGTAACTTTGATTTAAACGTCCTTAAAGTCAGAAGCCATGAAAAATACAATTACACTTCTTTTCGTGTCCCTCATTTCTGTCAGCATCGCTTTCGGACAATGCGAACCCAATCCTTATTACAGCGCCCCGGGCATATATCCCGACAGTGCTGCGGGTTTACCTCCCGCGGTTGCCACGCATGAATATAACTTTGTTATTACAGCTATTATCCCTGCCGATACAACAGTCGCTCCATTTCCTACCTTCGCCATCGACTCCATAGGAGTTACGGAAATTACCGGACTTCCCGAAGGCTTTCAGGCTCTGCCCAACAGTCTGTCGGGCTTCTGGCATGGAGGCAGCAGAGGGTGTCTGCTCATCACCGGAACCGCGACGCCCGATCAGGTGGGAGTGTATCCTTTACGTTTTACCGTAGTCGGCTATATGGGCGGACTTGGCCTTCCTTTTCCTTATGAAATAACGTATTACAGCTTAACAGTGCTGGATGCAGGTACCTGGGGAATGGATGAGCTTTCAGGGAAAGGAAGCTTCGGTGTCAGGATCTACCCGAATCCTGCAAGGGGGGAGTTTTCCATGCAATGCATCGTTGCTGAAACGGGCAGCTATCTTCTCGACATCTATGCCCTGAACAATCAGTTAGTGCTAAACCGCACCCTTTTTCTTCGTCAGGGCGATAATACCATCCGCATGGATATCCCCGGATTAAACCCCGGCATATATTACGGCATTCTCCGTCACCCGTACAAACGGGAATCATCGGCATTTAAACTGGCCGTCAGGTAACCGATATCCGGCAAATGATAAGGATAATGAAAGCAGTCTTCACACGCATGCGATTGCTGCCGCTATGGTTGGTCCTGATTATAAGTCTTGGCGCAGCTGCACAGACGCCCGTTGTAAAGGGAAGAGTCGTGGATGCTGCAAGCGGGAATCCTTTGCCGGGAGTAAACGTTTTTTTTGACGATAGGCAAGGGGTAGCCACCGATACCGAGGGTTATTATACCATTCCGGCTGCATCGGGCAAAGTCAGGCTTCATTTCCGGTTTATGGGCTATATGCCTGTAGTGGAACCCATGGAAATAAGCACAACCGGCATCACTACTCTTGATGTGGCCATGCAGGTTCAGGCGAGCATGCTCAACGAGCTGGTGGTAAGCGCATCGCGCTATGAGCAAAAAATTTCCGATGTAATCGTTTCCATGGAGATACTTCGAAATGCCACCATTGAGAATACTCATACCCTTTCGGTTGAAACCGCCCTGCAACAGGTGTCGGGGGTGATCGGGGCTCGCAATGGACCTGGCGGTAGCGTTGCTCGGAGCCGGCGGTGGCGGTGAGGCCAAGTGGGACTTTGTGCCGCTCGAAAACCTCAGTCAAATAGAAATCCTCAAGGGGGCATCCTCCGCATTATACGGATCATCCGCCCTGAACGGGGTGATCAACATCCGCACCGCCTACCCCGGCGAAAAGCCCGAAACAGCATTCACGCTTTACAGCGGAATCTACGGGAATCCCCGGCGCCGTGAAATTGCCTGGTGGGATGCGCAGCCCTTCTATTCCGGGGCACGTTTTTCGCACAGCCGGAGGATAGGCAACCTCGACCTCGTTGGCGGGGCCAATGTGCACACCGACAAAGGATATCGTGAAAACGAAAACGAAAAATACATCCGTGCCAACCTGAATACCCGGTACAGGTTCAGGAAAATTGAAGGAATGGCTGCCGGGCTCAATGCCAACGCCATGTTTAACGAAGGCGGCAACTTTCTGCTCTGGCTCAACGGCGACACCAGCGTTTACAGGGCGTCCCCCGATTTTGACCAGCATTTTAAAAATACCCGCTTCAACCTCGATCCCCACCTTACCTGGCACAGAAACGATGACAGCCGGCATACGCTGAAAGGCAGATTTTACAAAGTGACCTACGACAGCGACTCGCTGCACAACTACGACAATACCTTTTTCGGGGAGTATCAGTACCTGAAGAAATGGGAAAACAAACTTTCAATAACGGCCGGGGCAAGCGCAACAAGTGTCGAAACCGTCTCCAACCTTTTCGGGAGCGCAAGGCATACCGCATCCAATCAGTCGGTGTACATACAGGCAGAAAAGCAATACAGGGAATGGCGGTTTTCATTCGGAAGCCGCTATGAATGGCACCGCATCAACCGTGAGCGCCAGGCGTCGAATCCACTCTTCAGGGCGGGGGTGAATTACCAGGCGGGGAAATACACCTTTCTGCGCGGCAGTTTCGGGCAGGGTTTCCGCTATCCGGCCATCGCCGAAAAGTATGCAGCCACCGCGGTGGGGGCACTGAAAATTTTCCCCAACGACACCCTGATGCCGGAATACGGCTGGAATGCGGAGATGGGCATCAAGCAGGGCTTTTCGCTGGGGAATGTGCAGGGATATGCCGATGCCGCCCTGTTCTGGACCGAATACAGGGATATGATTGAATTTACCTTCGGTCAGCATTACCCGCCCGGGCTGACCAATCCCACCCTGATTGATTTTTTCAATTACACCGGTTTCAGGGCATACAACATCACCAACGCCCGCATTGCCGGTATGGAAGTCAATTTCACAGGCAGGGGCAGTGCCGGCATCGCGAAGTTCACCTTCAGCGCCGGGTATACCTATACCAACCCTGTTGACAAGGATTTCGGCAAACGCGAAAATACCGCCTCCACCAATAAAAACATCCTTAAATACCGGTTTTACCACAATGTGAAAGTGGCGTTCGACGTCTCCGTAAAAGAATTTTCCACCGGCCTTAACCTGGATTATCACAGCCACATCATCAACATCGACCGCGCTTTTGAGGATTCGCTCAGGGTAAACGGCGTGGCGGTGCCCATTTTTATATTGCCCGGTCTTTACGAATACCGGCAAAAACACAATACCGGCGATGTGCTGGTCAACTGGCGCTTTGCCTGGCAGCCCGCCGAACGCTTAAAGGTATCCTTTATCATCAATAACCTCTTCAACCGCGAATATATGACCCGGCCCGCCGATGTAGGGCCCCCGAGGACTTTTGCGGTGCAGGTAGGGATTAAAATTTAAACGGGGTATTTAATAATTCAGCCGCCCTGACATAACCTGTAATAGAAAATTCCACAATAGTAAACGCTTGATCTTTTCAACCGCTGATAACCGGGCGATACGGGCATACTGATTCAGGCAGTTTTAACCCGTATTATTCAATATTAAGCTCTTTGGGGCTGAACGCCTGATTCCATAATGTTATCCGGATAAAAATTATTTATTAGATATGATTGCAAAATCCGAAGCAATGGCATACTTTTGTTTTGTTGAATATTATTTTAATAATTATTTTCGATTTAGACTATTGTTAATCAATAATATAACAAAATAGTAAAACCAGCGGTTATTATTATTTTACTGGTTCAGTACAGACTGTAAGGGTGTACTATTTTTAAATTTTTAATAAACAGTTCAACCATACCAGGTAAGTTGTTCAGGAATCCGGAATAAGTTATGCTTTTAAAATCAGTGCTTTCATTTAAATTAAGGATTACCCGTAAGGCGCCCCTTTTGCATACGCCTGATATTATAAGATTTTATAGAGGGGGGGGTATTTAACTGTTTTTCAATTAGTTACAAATTACCCCTGGCCATATTTCACGCTTATTCCAATCCGGTTTCCGTACTTTTCCGGGTATCTGAAGAGATTTCCCCCTTAGATGCTGCTTTGAAGTGAATACGACATTTGAATTTCTCAGGGAGGGGACAAAACAATTGTTAATTTCAAAGCAAACAAAATGAAAAACAATATTTTACGGAATTATATTCCAAAACATAATTTTAGAATGAGTTCCCCGTTCTGGTTGATAACAAGAATTAATAAATTGCTCTTCGTTCTACTTCTAGTAATACTATCCCAACCAAGTTTTGCCCAGGAGCACTGGATGGCCAGATTTAGTCATCTTGGAAATTTCTACAGTATAAAAGCAGCATCTGAGCAATATTTTAGTGAGGATACAAGTCGAATTACTAATAAAGCTTGTGGTTACAAAGATTTTAACAGATGGCTCTATTTTATGGAACCCAGAGTTGATGAGAATGGTTCAATGGCTTCCTATACAAATGCTATAGAATCTGAATTGGCGAAGATTGCTGATGCAGATAATGGAGCAAGAATACCAGCCGTATGGGAGGTTGTTGGGCCGAATAAAAATCTTGAACCTGTTAATAAAAGTGCTTTACTTGGACTTATTACTTCTATTTGGGTGGATACAAGTAATTTTCAAACTGTATATGCGGGCAGTAACTCAAGCGGGCTGTTTGTAACATATGACGGTGGTAATAATTGGCAAAGTCTAACTGATAAGTATATGGTGCCAGGAGTTGATGTTATCATCAAACATCCTTTACAGCCACAAACCATTTATATTGGCACAGGATTTTTTACATGGGGAAAGGATTATGGAGTTGGCGTATTAAAAAGTTCTAATAATGGACAAACCTGGGCAAAAACAGGGCTTAACACAGAAACCTTCAGGAATGACCCTAATCTAGCTATTCGCAATATAGGTTATAGAATTGGAGGAATGGTTCAGTATGAGATGGTCTAATCCCTTTGGACAATATTTTAAACAAATATAATTGTTATTGTTGACATGAGGGGGGTCTGGGGGGAGACTCATAACTTCCCTGAT
>JALHHH010000155.1 GCA_022837485.1 Bacteroidales bacterium | reverse complement strand
CGTTTCCATACCACTATGGTTCTCACGCAACCGCTTTTATTACAAAGATATTATACAGGTTTTGGGTAGGCAGAATCAACCAAATGGGAAGATCTCGTAAGCGACATCGAATTTACATTTCTGCGATTCGTTTGGATTTGATTCTAGATGGACGCAGTACTATGTGGTGAGAGAAGGCGCCGGTATCTTCTCAGGAAGACCGATCGCAGAAAATACCGGCGCGACACTCCCCAGCAGAAGCTTACAGAAGAAAAGCGCTTCCGATTTCGCTTTCAATCAAATGACCTATCCTCAGTCGAATCTGTGTAAACTGTATAATAATCATTCTAAATAGGCCTAGAAGTGTTATTAGGAAATGAGTTCAGAGGAAGATGGTATACGATCGATCCGACGAGAAGTGGTGACAGAATTATTAAGCTGGGTAATGCTCTATGAAAGCGTGGTATAACTTGATTCAGAAAAGTAGATAGAATTACTCCTCAATTTGACGTTCATCACAATCGACGTTATGTAATGCGATCCGACAATAAGCATAACTAACTATCTCATAAAATGCCCATCGAGTAAGATTTTTGAATGAAGAGCGATAATGTTAATCATTCGATGAAAAAGCAATTATTGAATCTGCAAGATTACAAAAAGTTGAAGGTGCGAACCAAGGGTATTTTATTAGTATTCCAAACTAGTGTATTTTACAGAATAACATTATGTTTAATTGCTTAGTGGATGCACTTACTCTGAAAGGTCTATCAGTTCAGGATGGGTTTTCTGAGTAAATAAGATATGATCTCATTGCAGACTTTACGTTGATAACTAAACTTCATAGGAGGTGTATGCGTGTACTCTTTCGAGGGAGTAAAACAAATACTTGAAACATCCATCGATAGTCTTGTGGACAACTTCATAAAGGAGCCTTATATCCATCGTTGTGAGCACTCTCTTCATTGTGAACTCTATACAATGTTAACTTCCCACAGAGCTTTGCAGGGTTTGTACCCCATAGGAAACAGCCCGTATAAGGCTTCGCTTGTTCACAAAGAGTGGCCAGAACCGTCAATTAGGATAGATAAGAATAGGAGAGGAAACGTTGACCTTGCTAAACATTGATGATCTCGCAACGGCTGATGATGGCCTAAACTCCTTTACGGAAGGCCGTATAAGGCCTGATTTCATAGTTGAAATTGGTCTTAACTATCCAATTGAGCATCTTAAGAATGATTGCAGCAAGCTAGACAATAGTGGCTACAGAAGTAGCAAAGGGAAAAAGGAGGCCTATCTAGTGCATTTTTGGCAGCCACACAAGGGTATAAAAGATAAAAACGTAGTGTGGCAGGATTTGAACGCTTTTATTAGTACATCAAACGTGGAAGTCGCGGTAGTAGTGTTCACTGATTCGCACATATGGGTCAAACACCTATCTGACAAGGTAATAATGGAAACACCTATCTGACAACAAGATACTCCAGGAAGCACCTATGCGAAGCTAATTAAGAAATGTTCAATGAAATCTGATCCCACGGCCAGTGGAAAGATCAGCCTGAACATTTGGGAAGATAGAGGGAGGTGATCTCTATGGAAGAGTACGGAGGTTTTGGAAATGGTGAGTTCTCTGAGATTGCAAATAGCATTTTGGG
>JALHHH010000017.1 GCA_022837485.1 Bacteroidales bacterium | reverse complement strand
TCTTGTGTAAAGTGTAGGTTTTTCATCTTCTAAATTTTTAAGTTTCGCAACCTTAAATTTAGAAAAATCTCACTTTACACACTTTTTGGGATAGTATCGAAGGGTGTTTTTGCGATCAAATGTAAATATACCGGTAAAAATATCGCTTCGGTATACTCATTGAGTAATCCGGCTGAAAGGCAATTATTGCGATGTAATTCAATATTTCTTATTTTTGTGAATACGAGGCTGTATTAATCCATACCCCGATGAAGTTAAAAATAGTCGTATTGCTCAGTGCATTGCTCACCTCAGTCCTGTTAGTCAATGCCCAGAAACAGGCCAATTACTGGTATTTCGGTCAGAATGCCGGATTGAATTTTACAATGGGTCCGCCAATCCCCGTTACCAACGGAGCTCTGAATACCGGTGAAGGTTGCTCTTCCATCTCCACATCTGCAGGAGCTCTCGAATTCTATACCGACGGAAGATTTGTCTACAACCGGAACCACAGTCAGATGCCAAACGGATTTGGATTAAACGGTCACTCTTCAAGTACTCAGTCGGGAATTATTGTTCCAAAACCGGGAAGCTCGACGGAGTATTATGTGTTTACCGTAGATGCAGCCGATAACGGACTGGCATTGGGACTTTGTTATTCCAAGGTTGATATGTCGCTTGATGGTGGCAACGGAGACGTGGTTGTAACCGAAAAAAATATTTCACTTGTACCTTTGGCATGTGAAAAAGTGACCGCCGTTGGTCATGCCGATGGTCAGACCTTCTGGGTAATTACAAAAAAATGGGGAAACTCCGATTTTTATGCATACCGGATTACCTGGGACGGAGTGGTCACAACCCCGGTAATAAGTTCAACAGGACCTCCGTTAACCGGAAACATAGGTCAGGCATCCAAGGGATATCTGAAGGTGTCACCCGATGGAACAAAAATCGCTGCTGCCAATAATACAGCGTTCAACGTTGGTATTTACGATTTTGATAATGCAACCGGAGTGGTTACTCATCTTGTAACCGATAATACCTATACGAATCCGGGCGGCTACGATCCGGGCGGTCCTTATGGTGTTGAGTTTTCGCCCAATAGCAAAAAACTGTATATCGGCGAATGGAAAACAAACCGCAAAATTCATCAGTACGACCTTTCCAGCAACGATCCTACAGCTATATTGGCATCGCGGACGGTGGTGGCCACAGTGGGTCAGTCTTCGGATCCAATCGGTGCCTTGCAGCTCGGGCCCGATAACCGGTTGTATATCGCCCGCTACGGCTCTCCATATCTCTCAAGGATAAATCAGCCCAATGCCTCAGGAGCAGCCTGCGAGTTTGTTGAAAATGCCGTTCCGCTCGGCGGAAAAGAATGCCGCTATGGTTTGCCCCCGTTTATTCAATCCTTCTTTTACCTTACCGTGGATTTCTACTGGGATGAACCTGCATGCAACGATAGCATCATACAATTCTATGCAAGTGCTTCGGATATTCCGGATTCCCTCCGCTGGACCTTCCCCGACGGAACGACCTCCGAGATCATGAATCCTACCTATTTGTTTCCCGGAACCGGATTGTATCCGGTTAATCTGGTCGTTTATCTTTACGGACAATCCAAATCAATCTCGAGACTTATACGAATTCAGCCCAATCCGACTGTTTCCATCGGCAACGATACTACAATTTGTGCCAGCGAAGCGTTTCATGTTGATCCCGGAGCCTACAGCGGTTATCTGTGGCACGACGGCTCTACAGAACCGACATTCCTGACCGACAACACCGGGTGGATATGGTGTCAGGTAGCCAACCAGTTCGGATGTACAGCTACCGATTCGCTTTACATCACCGTAAATCCGAATCCGGTAACCGATGCAGGGCCGGATCAGCAGATCGAAGAAGGTACAACAACCACCTTGCCGGGATCGGTATCGGGAGGCTCCGGCAGTTACAGCTATCACTGGGAACCAGCCTCTCTTCTGGTAAATCCGGATATTCTTCAGCCAACAACCGTTGAACTGAATGCATCCACAACGTTTACGCTTACCATTACGGATCTTGAAACCGGGTGCATAGGAACCGACCAGGTATTCGTCGATGTTATAGGTGGCGTGCTTTCCTGCAATGCATTTGCAGATCCTGTTGCCATCTGCCTGGGCGATCAGGCTCAATTGCAGGCAGTTGCCACTGGCGGAACGGGAACTTATACCTACTCGTGGACGTCAAATCCTCCGGGGTTTTCATCCACCATGGCCAATCCGATTGTAGCACCCCCGCAAACAACTACATACACCGTGGTGGTAAACGATGGTGAAGGCTCTGTCAGCCGGAATGTAACGGTTACCGTATACCCTCTCCCCATTGTAACCCCGGGATCGAATCAGACCATCCCGCACGGAACAAATACCATGATTACTGCAGCAGCTTCGGGTGGCAATCATCCGTATGCATTCTTATGGAGCCCGTCCGACAAGGTTATTGCACCCACCATGCCAGCTACTCCAACCGTTAACCTCTTTTCAACACAGGTATTTACGGTTACGGTTACCGATAATACCGGATGTGTTTCCAGTGCGCAAACCATCGTTTCCATTGAGGGTGGCCCCCTTCACGTTAATCCGGCTGCAGTCGACTCCGTGATCTGCCGTGGCGAAACCACCCAAATCCAGGCCCTGCCGGGCGGAGGATCCAATACCTACGAAACATATCAATGGACCTCCAATCCTCCGGGATTCACCTCCACACAGCCAAATCCTACGGTAACCCCGCAAATAGAAACCGAATATACCGTTGAGGTTTATGATGGATATAACATAGCTACCGGCAGCGTTACCGTAAAGGTAAATCAATTGCCGCTTATAAGCCTGCTGCCTGTAAACGATCCCCGGATTCAGATAATCGATTACCATCAGATTGGCGTCTGTGTGTTCGATACCGTCACTCTGAACGCGGGAAATCCGGGTTCCGAATTTCTGTGGAGCAACGGTTCAGACGAACAGTCCATTTCCATTCAAACATCCGGTATCAGTTTCGATTATCAGAAATACCTGGTTACCGTAACAAATCTTCAGACCGGCTGTGTGAATACCGATTCGATAACCGCCATCTTCACCTTTCAGAATTGCAGTTATGGTATGGATGAGAGTGACCCTGGAAGCGGACTTACGGTCTTTCCCAATCCATCAGGCAGCGGAATTTTCAACTGCCGCATCGAAGGACTGAAGGGAACCTTGAGTCTGGATGTTTATTCCGCTCAGGCCGCCCTGGTTCACAGTCAGCCCATAACGATGCAAGCGGGAGTTTTTGCGGATTTTGTGCTTCCCCTCGATCACCTCAGTCCGGGAATTTATTTCCTGAAACTGACAGGGCCAGATGTCGTTCTGCTGCGGAAGCTCATCATACAGAAAATCTGATCCCCGAAAGCGAAGAGAAGGCAGGTTCCGGAACTTTATCATCGGCTTGCAGTCCCGGATCTGACTGAATCGGCATTCCGTATTTCAAATACCATCCGCATTGCCCCGGGTTCAGGATTATTCGGTTTTCAGAACCGGTGGAAGGTGTATAATAATTTCTGAAATTTAACGTGCAAACGAATGAAGACTACTCCCGAACACGACGAACGAATTGCGAGAATGACCTTTGCTTCCGTTTATCCGCATTACATTGCAAAAGTAGAAAGCAAGGGCCGTACGAAAAAGGAATTGCATCAGGTAATACACTGGCTCACGGGATTTGATGAACAAATGCTTCAGGAACTTCTTGGTGAAAATGCAACGTTTGAGACTTTTTTCGAAAAGGCCCGGCTGAATCCGCATGCTTCGCTTATTACCGGTGTTATATGCGGATACCGGATCGAAGAGATCGAAACCCCTCTGACCCGGCAGGTACGCTATCTGGATAAACTGGTAGATGAACTGGCAAAAGGGAGAAAGATGGAGAAGATATTGCGAACGGTGTGATGTTAAAACAGGAAGACAAGACAGAAGCAGAGCCATGAATGAAGTGGATAAGTATATAGAAGGCTTTCCGGATGAGGTCCGGGATATTCTGCAGACAATTCGCGGGATTATCAAAGAATCGGCTGCAGGTGCTGAAGAAAAGATGGCTTACGGTATGCCGGGTTACAAAACTCACGGCCGGCCGCTGGTGTATTTCGCCGGATATCAAAACCATGTAGGATTTTATGCCACACCGACAGGGCACCGGCAGTTTGAAAAGGAATTGTCGCAATACAAACAAGGGAAGGGTTCTGTGCAGTTTCCGCTGGGTAAGCCGGTTCCTTACAGTTTAATAAAGAGGATCGTTGAGTACAGGGTTAAGGAGAATGAGCTTTTGTACGGTAAAAAATAAGATGGAGCCTTGTTCTGTTTAGGTAAGGGAAAGCTATTAATTACCGGTAATGCTTATTTTGTTGGCAAAGGGCTGGGTCAACCCGATTTTTATAAGGCTTGTTAGATTCAGAGTATGTTTCCGGAATATTTGTTCTATGAAAAAAGCACGAAAAGCACTTCAGTATCTCGCCAGCTTTACGGGAGATATTCCGGTCCAGAAATACAACAGCCCAGTAAGTCCTGCCCTTGAAGTGTGCATGTCAGGCGGAAGACTGCAACTCAATTCGGCAAATGTGAATTATTCCTATGGTCCGCTGCACGATGCGTTCAGCAGGTATTTCCGCCTCGATAAACCTCCATTGAATCCCGGGGATCAGGTTCTGATTCTTGGTTTTGGGGGAGGGAGCGTGGCCGAAATCCTCAGAGAAGAGCTGGGCTACGATAATCCAATTACGGGAATTGATGCCGATGAATGTGTGCTGGATGCAGCCAAACGGCATTTTAATATCGAAAGGCTGAAAGACCTTACACTTGTCTGCTCGGATGCCCTGGAGTTTATGGAGGCCTGCCGGGTGCAATATCAGCTGATTGTGGTTGACATATACGTTGATAAGAATGTTCCCGGGCCTTTTGAATCCGCAGAATTTGTGCGGCATCTCAGGCGATGTTTGTCTGACGGTGGTAAGGTGGTTTTCAATAAATTTGCAGGGACAACGACGCTTGAACAACAGGCCGGTCGGCTCGGGCGCTTATTTGAGCAGATTTTTGGCAACGTCCGTACTTTCCGGATCGCGGTTAACCGGAATGCTCCAAATCTGATGATTACTTCCAAAGGATAACCGGGCTGCAGAAAAAGTCTTCAACACGGCGGGCCCCGGTTATGAACCTGTAAGACGAGCGGTCTTTGATTCTTTAAATATTCGGAACGGAGAGCCTGAGAAAACCGTGCGATTCCGTTCCGATGCAAAGGAGATTTACATTATGACGGAACAGAATGAATTATTTGCCAATAAGATAGCCGGCGAACTGCACCTTCAGCCCTGGCAGGTATTCAATACCATCAAGCTGATGGAAGGCGGGGCTACCATCCCGTTTATGGCCCGCTATCGCAAAGAGATGACGGGCAGCCTCGACGAGGTTATGCTTGCAGCCATTCGAGACCGTCATCAGCAACTTGTTGAACTGGAAAAACGCCGTGAATTTATTTTAGGGTCGGTTCAGGACCAGGAGAAGCTAACACCGGAGCTGGAAAAACAGATCCTTGAAGCCGATACACTAACCGCACTGGAAGATCTCTATCTTCCGTACAAGCCCAAACGCAAAACGCGTGCTACCATTGCCCGTGAACGTGGTCTTGAACCTCTGGCTCAGCTGCTTATGACACAGGCGCCTTTTGATCCGGAAGAAAAAGCGTCGGCATTTGTGGATCCCGAAAAGTCGGTTAACGATTGCAATGCCGCCCTTGCTGGTGCCCGCGATATCATCGCAGAGTGGGTGAATGAATGCGTTCCGGCCCGCGAACGAATTCGTTACCTGTTTGAAAAGGAAGCCGTAATAACCTCCCGTCCCGTTAAGGGCAAGGAACTGGAAGGCATACTGTACCAGAATTATTACGATACCAATGAGAACATTCTGCGGGCACCTTCCCATCGCATTCTGGCTATGTTCCGTGGTGAGGAAGAGGGATTTCTGCGACTGTCGGTTGAACCGGAAGAGGTGAAGGCCACAGGGATTCTGACCCGGTTATTCGTGAAAACGACAGCACCGGCGGCTCAACAGGTTGAACTTGCGGTGAAGGATTCGTACAAACGTCTGCTTCAACCATCCATGGAGACGGAGATTCGGCAGATTGCCAAGGAACGGGCCGATACCGAAGCAATACGGGTTTTTGCCGGCAACCTACGTCAGCTGCTGCTTGCAGCTCCGCTCGGTCAGAAAAATGTGCTTGCTATAGATCCCGGATTCCGGACGGGATGCAAGGTGGTGTGCCTCGACCGCCAGGGCCGTCTTCTGCACAACGAAACCATTTATCCGCATCCGCCTCAGAGCGATGTAAAAGAGGCGGTATCAAAAATCAAAAACCTGGTTCAGGCTTATGGGATTGAAGCCGTAGCCATCGGTAACGGAACCGCAGGTCGCGAGACTGAAAATTTTATTCGCAAAATTCCATTCGACAGATCCCTGATTTGCATTATGGTAAACGAAAGCGGAGCTTCGGTCTACTCGGCTTCCTCCGTTGCCCGCGAAGAGTTTCCCGAGTTTGATGTAACCGTTCGGGGCGCTGTTTCCATCGGCAGACGACTGATGGACCCCCTGGCCGAACTGGTGAAGATCGATCCGAAATCTATAGGCGTCGGACAATATCAGCACGACGTAAACCAGCAGGCTCTGCAGCACAGCCTCGAAGATACCGTTATTAGCTGCGTAAACCAGGTGGGGGTGGAGCTGAATACGGCCAGCAAACAGCTGCTGAGCTGCGTTTCGGGACTCGGCCCCTCCCTGGCCGGAAATATCGTTGAATACCGAAATAAAAACGGCGCATTCCGCTCACGGTATGAGCTGATGAATGTAAAGCGCTTCGGCGATAAAGCCTTCGAACAGGCAGCCGGCTTCCTGAGAATCCGGAATGCCGAAAATCCCCTCGACAGCAGCGCCGTGCATCCCGAGAGCTACGACATTGTTCAGCGGATGGCCGACAGCCTCGGATGTTCCGTACAAGACCTGATTGAACAGGAGGAGCTGCGAAAAAAAATCAAACCGGAACGCTTTGTGACGCAAACGGCAGGGCTGCCAACCATCAACGATATTCTTCAGGAACTTGCCAAGCCCGGCCGAGATCCGCGCGAACAGTTCGACCTTTTTGAGTTCGACAGCAACATCAACTCCATCGAAGATCTGAAACCGGGGATGATCCTGAACGGTATTGTTACCAACATCACTGCCTTTGGAGCTTTCGTGGATATAGGCGTCCATCAGGACGGACTGGTTCACGTTAGCCAGATGGCCAACCGCTTCGTGCGCGATCCGAACGAGGTGGTGAAACTCACACAGAAAGTCCGCGTAAAGGTGATGGAAGTGGATGTGGCCAGGAAGAGAATTTCTCTGTCGATGAAGGAAGCTGCTGGGTAAAGAGAAGGCTGAAGTTGAGGTTAAGGTTAAGGTAGAGATTGAGGTTGGGATTGGATGGGTGGTCAGATTGTGATGGCGATGTGTATGTTTAAAAAAAGCCAGCAAAGAAATCCTGAAGATTCTGTCTGTTGACGAAGAATGTGCAGGAAGCATGGGATGCGTGCGCGTCAGAAAATGTACATACGAATTCCGGCATGTTATCGTTTAGGTTGTAGTTATTGCGAAAAGTAAGATGATAAACAGGATTGCAGGTGTATTGCTGCTTATTGCCGTAATTTCGGTTCAATCCGTCAGCGGACAGCGGATTATGGGGGCTGCCATTGTGGGACTTAATGCCACCCAGGTAGATGGCGACGAGGTTTACGGCTACAAAAAGTTCGGTATGAATGCCGGCGTGTCGGCTATTGTGCCATTTAACAACAAATGGTCGGTGAGCGTGGAGAATATTTACAGCGAAAAAGGGGCGCATCAGCGTGCCCGATATCTCGATTCGCTCGACGGTTCTTACGGACTTAAGCTAAATTACGTTGAAATTCCCCTAATGCTCCATTTTACGGATAAAGATATTGTTACTTTCGGTGCCGGGATGTCGTGGGGCCGGCTGGTGAAAGTGTGGGAACAGCGCAACGGATATGAGATGCCCTCCACAACCCTCGAAAGCGGCATATACCGGAGTAGCGATCTCAATCTTCTGCTCGACGTACGGTTTCGCGTTTTCGAACGCCTTCGCTTTAATACCCGGTATGCCTATTCCATCCGCCCCATCGCCACCCGGGAAATTATCGACTCCAAAACCGGGCGCCCCAACATCCGCGATCAGTACAACGGTTTGTTTACGTTCCGTTTGATATACGTCTTCAACGAACGCCTGAGCCGTGAATCCCGCCGCCAGGGCCAGCAGCCGCAGTTTTAGGCTGAGGCTGAGGGTAAGGCTGAGGGTAAGGCTGAGGTTGAGGTTAAGGTTAAGGTTAAGGTTAAGGTTAAGGTAAGATATCTGTTAGATACCGTGATTGGGAATTCTTGCGGGTTGAGGCCGGATGTAAGAAGTAAGGGGTAAGAAGTAAGAAATACGAAGGAGGAATGAGATAAATTGCAGGAACTGCGATTTCGGAACGATTTGGCTGATAGATATCAATGGAGGCCGGATTATAGAAATTTCCGTGATTTTTATTTGGGTTAATCATTATATGCTTTATAATCAATGTATTAAATGTTGATCGATGAAGTCTGAATTTTATTGTGATTTTTCTTTTCAGGATTGTAATCCGAATTTTTTATTTACTATGGCGGGGCAAGAAAAAACTGAAATCTGTAATTAAAAAATCAGGTGCATCTTACTTCGGTTTCTCCAGCCTGCATCGTAGCGGTTTTCTACAAAAAAGATCAAAAGGTCGGCATCGTAGCGGTTTTCGGCAAACCAAATCTTTTTATCGGCATCGTAGCGGTTCTCCACAAAATACCAGCGGCCATCGGTGTCTGCATCGTAACGATTAGCAACTTTATAAACAAGCAGATCGGCATCGTATCGGTTTTTTGCCACATATACCTTAAAATCAGCATCGTATCGATTTTCGCAGGAAAAAATTTTCTGAGCATCCGCGAAACCTGCTGCTAAAATCGTGAACAGAATGGAAAGAAGGAGCTTTTTCATGCGGTGATTTTTCCAAAACCCAACAAAAACAATGCCCTTTCGTCAGAAATTAAGGTAGAAATCTCTGGTAAGTTCCCTGTATTCAGATGTGTAGGAACCGTATTCTCCACGCATTCCCAGCCAGTCGGTTGCGATTTCTGCGACCGGATTTTTTCTGAATTCCATCAGCATGCGATTGACGGGGCGGTGGGTATACGGACGGATTTCCAGTTTCCGGCTGAGATATAGTCCTTTTTCCATGGCTGCTTCCAAAAACAGCACAGCTTCCTTAACGGGCAGCACCAGGCTTAATTTACCTTCAAGCTTCAGCAACTGGTGGCAGCATTCTGCCAGCTCCGGAAAAGGCAGTTCGTCGTTGTGCCTGGCCCTGTTGCGCGAAGGCAGGGGGGCTTTCAGCGAATTGACAAAAAAAGGCGGATTGGTAAGGATGTGGTCAAACTGCGGTGGATTTTTTGTACAGAAGTCCTGCAGGCTCAGGTTGAATGCTGTGAGTCTGCCGCTCCATGGCGAACGGCTGAAGTTGCCATGGGCAGCCTCAACCGAAGCTGCGTCAATGTCAATCCCGATAATGCCCGCCTCGCTCCGCTGAGCCGCCATCAACGCCAGGATGCCGCAACCGGTGCCAATATCCAGAATCTTGCTGCTGCCGTTTACCGCGGCCCAGGCGCCGAGCAATACGGAGTCGGTACCCACCTTCATGGTACATGCAGTGTCCTCGATACTGAATTGTTTAAAACGGAATGCCATGGCGGTAAAGATACGCATTATCCGGCCAATGGATTTCAGCGGAACTCAGCTTGCTTTTAGCGCATTGCTTAAAGTTTCACAAGTTTGTGCGTCTCCCGCGTACCGTTTTTGGTGTGAATGGTCACAAGGTAGATGCCCGGTTTCAGTGTTTCCGTTGAAACAAAAGCAGCCTGAACCGGATCGTTGATGATTTGCTGACGGATAAGGCTTCCTGTCAGACTGGTGACGGTCAGTGTAGCAGTACCCTGAGGGTTGCTTTCCGGCCTTACCCTGAGGATGAAGCCACCGGAAACCGGATTGGGAGAGATGGTAAACAAGACTGAGTTTTCATCGGCAACCAGGATGTTTGCAGCTGTCACCCCTCCGGTTGATGTTTCAATCATCAGCCCCCTTTCCCCGAAAGCAAATCCGTTGTCATCGTCGAAAAACCAGGCGGCATTCAGGGCGGATGAGGTATTTGTGTTTAAAGGAAACCAGGTGTTGCCGCCATCGGTGGTTTTTTCGATGGTACTGTGATACCCTTCTCCAATAGCGTAACCGACCATCGGAGATACAAAAAAGAGTGACCTGAAGGCCAGAAGATCGGGGTTAGATGATTGACAGACCTGCCACGTCTGCCCTTCATCTTCCGATTTCAGAATATTTGTACCACAGGTGAGAACAATGGTCTGTCCGACGGGAAGGGCGATGTCGGATGCCGCGCTGCCTGTACCTGCTGCGATACTTTCCCAGGAAGCGCCACCATCGGATGATTTGAAGAGTATAATCAACGAATTGTCGTTCGACCCGGCTATGTATACTTCCTGTTGCGACCTGTATTTAATCCGCCTGAAGGCGCCGGTTCCCGGGGTCACTTCCGTCCAGGTAGTTCCCCCGTCGGATGTTTTTATAACCCGGTATTCGCTGCAGATCAGACCGTGGTTTTCGTCAAAAAAGCGGATATCAAGCGGGCTAAGAACAAAACCGGTGTTGTATTCTATCCATGATGAGCCACCATCGGTTGTCTTTGAAACCAATAGCGTATCCATGAAGTTTGGCCTGGCTACATAGCCCAGATTGTTGTTGATGAAGTGAAAATCAAGGCCGGACGATTCCCAGTTGCTGTAGATCTGTGACCAGGATTGTCCTTGATCGGTTGTTTTTTTTATCCCCTTTCCGGCAACACCCCCGCTCCCGATGTCGGTAACAACAAAGCCGGTGTTTTCATCGGTAAACTGAACTTTAAACACGCTCCCTGAAAAAAGTCTGACCTGCTGAGCCTGCCAGCTTTGCCCTGAGTCTGTGGATTTGTGTACCATTCCTTTGTATCCCAGAGCGATTGCCGTGGTTTGACTGAGGTAGGTGAGGCCTGTTGCAGACCACCAGGGAAGCCAGGGGTGGTCAATAACATTCCAGGTGATACCACCATCTCCTGTCAGCCAAACCTTAGTCTGATATTCCCAGGTCATGCACGCAATCATGCCCAGTTGTTCATCAAAAAATGCAAATTTCCCTGAATAAGCCGAGGGATCTTCCAGCACAGTGGTCCATGTTACCCCTCCATCGGTTGTTTTACTGATGTACCCGTTGTAATCAGGAATTTCGGAATTGGAGAAAATATATCCGTTAAAGGAAGAGGTAGTGCAAGCATCATAAATATAAACACCCGGAACAGACGGGGACAGATCGTCAGGAGTCCAGGTGGTACCGCCATCACCGGTTCTGAGTACCAGCGTTCCGCCGCAAAGAATGAAACCATTTTCCTGATTAAAGAATACGATTTTGCCGAACGGAGCATTCACTCCTGTTTCAAGCGGAGCCCAGTTATCCCCGGTATCGGTTGTCTTAAGCAGGAGGCCGCCATACCCGGTGGCAAAACCCGTTGAATCATTGATGAAAGCGATGTCGTTGATACATTGATGATAGTAGTAAGCACCTCCATCATAGGTTACACCCCAGGTGTTTCCACCATCGGAGGTTTTCAGGATCGTTTCATAGCCACCATGGATAAAGCCGGTATCACCGTTGATAAAGCAAACCCCAGCCAGGCTGATAAAATTGTCAGTTCCGCCCGGATTGGTCGAAATTTGCCATGTTTCGCCCTCATTGTCCGATGTCATCAAGGTTGAGCCTTCTCCCACCGCGATCAGTTGTCCGGTGCCCGGAATGACGATAACGTCGTTGATCGAATTTTCCTGCGGTACCGGTGATATCCTGTTCCAGGCTTGCTGTGCATAAACGGCTGATGAGGTAATCAGGAAGATAAGGATTACAGATTGGAATAATTTATTTCTCATGGTGCTGTCTTAATATATAGATCGCTCAAATATAACAAAACCAGACCGGTTCGCATATAAATCCGAAAAAATTATTACAAAATTAATATCGGGTAATCTGCTACTCCAGATAAAGTTCAATCAGTCCTTCCGGAGCGCGGATGTTGAGGATGCGGTTCTCACGGTCGACGCCGGTAATGATGTCGTCGCTGACGGGGATGAGGATTTCTTTTTCACCAAGCATGATGCGCAGTATGGCCTGGTGGGGGTATTCAAGCACTTCCTGCACGGTGCCGGTATCGCCGAATGCTTCATCAACGACACGCCACCCTTTGATTTCATGGTAGTAAAACCGGTTACCTGTGAGGGGAGGCAGCATTTCCACAGGCAGAAACATTTCGCAACCGGTAAGTATGCCTGCTTGTTCGGGCGAGTCGATATCCATAAAGGTGAATACCGCATTGTTGTTGTGACGGAGCTGGATATCGGTAATAAAAAATGGAATCAGTTGTTCATTCATGCGAACGAAAACTGATTCCAGATTTATGTAGTCTTCCGGGTCGTCTGCATCTAGATTGACCAGAAGGGCTCCTTTGGAAGCAAAAAGTTTGAGAATTCTGCCCAGATAGAAATACCCTTCCATAGTCCCGGAAATGGCCGGAATTACTCGGCAGCGGTTTCTTCGGCAGCTTCTGCTGCAGGTTCTTCGGCGGCTTCGGTAGCGGCTTCTTCGGTTTCGCCGGCAGCAGCCTGAGCTTCCTGCATGCGTTTTTTGGCGATGGCTTCAGCACGGGCTTCGTTAACTTTAGCTTCGGCTTCCAGACGCTTCTTGGCAGCTTCTTTTTCGCTCAGCTCAATGGCTTTAACAGCACTGCTGGTCTTGTTTTCCTTGGATTCTTTCCATTCGTTGAAACGAACTTCGGCAACTTCCTTGGTAAATGCGCCTTTTGCAACGCCTTTCATCAGGTGGTTGTAGAGCAGAACGCCCTTTTCGCTCAGGATGGCCTTAACGGTCGGGGTGGGGTCAGCTCCTTTAACAAACCAGTCGTAAGCTTTATCGAAATTGAGATCAATCTCGGCAGGTTTCGCAACTGGGTTATACGTGCCAATCTTTTCGATGAATCTTCCATCCCGGGGTGCACGACCGTCCGCAATTACAATGTGATAAAAAGGCCTGCCCTTCTTACCATGACGTTGTAATCTCATTTTTGTTGGCATAAATCTAAAATTAAGTAGTTAAAACTGTGATTTTTGAAACAGGGGTGCAAAATAACGGATAATTTCTGACATATCAAAGAGTTGGAAGGGATTTCTTGAAAATTATCCGGAAGATGACTGAGGCTGAGACTAAGGTTATGGTTCCTGTTAGGATTTCCCAGAGGTTATAATAATGATTTAGCAGAAGATCAACATATTTGAACCCGGAAATTGCAGATCGGGAATATGTTACAGCTAATTCTTCGGTTCCTTGATCTGTCCCGTCGGAATGCATGTGCATATCCGGAATCAAAACTCTTCTGCCTTTGCAGGGATCGTGTCCGTTACCACCACCAGCTCCCGGGCTGGACCTTTAAGTTCGATATTCGGAACCAGGCGATCGTAGTCTTCCTGCGTAATCCATTCCTTTTTCAGCATTTTGGAGGATACAAGTTCGTAATAAGCTTTCATATGCTCGCGCAGTTCTCCGTTCTGACCGAAGGAATACCTGAAGGCCTTCGGACGGGGAATTATGCTTGCCAGATAGATGGATTCTGCCAGCGTCAGCTTTGAAACGTCTTTGGAGAAATAAAAGCGGGCAGCTTCGTTTACCCCATAAACCATGGGCCCGGTTTCTATAATATTGAGATATACTTCAAACATCCGCTCTTTGCTGACCAGTTGCTGCGATTCGATCAGCCAGGTTATCAGCATCTCCTCCAGTTTGCGAGTGATGTTTTTGTTGCGGTTCAGAAATACATTTTTTGCCAGTTGCATGCTGATGGTGCTACCTCCGCGGGCAAAGCGCTTTTCTTTTATATTGGTGATGATGCTTTCGCGGATGGCGTCGGGGATAAAGCCGTTATGGTGAAAAAATGCTCCGTCTTCCGAAGTCAGGATGGCGAATTTAAGGTAATCGGAAATCTGTTCAAGGCGTCGGAATTCCGGGTTTTCCGGACCAACCATAAAGGTTCGGACGGGCATCCCTTTTTCATAGGCCGTGTATGCAAACTCATCTCCGATCCGCCTGAAATCCGTCGCCCCGAATCTTTCTATGCCGAAATTCCCTGAGGTCAGTGCCGCATCAAATACCAGGGAATCCGGAACGCTGGTGTCCAGGTCGAAATTGAGCCGGAAAGCAAGATTTCCCCTGACGCCTATCCCCGAAAGGTTCGTGAAAAGTCCGTCGGGCAGGGCAGCAAAGAAAACCGCTGCATCCAATGCCGGCTCATTGATTTTTACACATATTTTCTCGCTTTCCGAGTTATCGTAACGCACAAAGAGGTGAAACGACTGTTCGTTCCAGCTCAGATTTGTTGTACTGTCGATCTCTGCAAACGTTTTGCCAAGCTTCAGCCTGAAATCGGCTCCTGCTTTTCGCAAAAGGACGTCACCGGCCGATATTTTTTCGTGTTTGATCCGAAAGTCCGAGGTGCGTATGCTGCCGCTGATCCCGGCAATTCCAGAAACCGAAGGGCTGTAGGTAAATTCCATCCTAAGGGAGTCGAATGCCATTCGCAGACCCAAGCGGTACTCAAGATACGGGATATATACCGGTCGTAATCCGGATGAAGCAAGGCAGACTCCAGCCCTGCGGTTCCGCGGATCGATTATTCCGCTCAGTCGCCAGACATTGGCAACGGTATCTTCCATCACATAAACACTCGTTTGAAATCCGCGATCTTCAATGTTTAGATCGCTTACGATGAATGTCACAAAATGCCGGTTGATATTCGCTGAAGCCGTAAAGCCCCGGATGCGTATATTTTCGGGTATTGAGCGGAATAAAAGTCTGAATATCCGGTCTGTAAGTTCGCTGAATCCGGTGCGGCCGGAAGTGCTGTCTGTCACTGCCGGTTTGCCTTCAGAACTTCTGAGTAAAAAAAGGTAATTGCTGTTGTCTCCATCCCTGAAAAAGTTCAGGTGCGGGTCGTTTACTTCGATATCCGTAAATCGGAGGTTCAGGCTAAGCAAAGACCATGGATTCACTCCGATTTGAATCTGTCCTGCAGTCAGCAGCGTATCGCCCTTCGGAGGGCATATGGCCAGTTTTTTAATGTTTACCGAACTGATTCCTGAAAATCCGGCATCCGACCAGGAAATAATGGCTCCTGTTTCTTCCGTAATGCGTTTTGCACGATCGCGCAATACCTGATTCAGCAGTTGGTCGCGTATCAAAAAGCCGGTCAGTAGAATGATGGTTGCAGTTGCTGCAAGGGCAATCAGAACCGATTGCCTGCGCGAAAGTCCGGTGTGCATTTGGGCCTGGTTTACTGTTTCGCAAAGATACGGTGTTTGTTCCTGTGCCGGAGAAAAGACGCAAAAGGAGAGTATCTTCATTTCCGGAGACTTGGGAGAAGTTGCCGGCAGGTGTTGCCAAAAACTTATTAACACCAGCTGTCCCCTCCGGCCTTTTGTTTAATTTTACCCTGTTGTTTCAGGATGTTCCAATATTCCCGTACCGAAGCGGTCATTCTCCGGAACGTAAATCCTGCCGGTTTTTCATTTTTAATTTGTCGGGTATTTTAACTGCCTGATTGAGATTTTTTTATGAGTCAGTTTACACACCTGCACGTTCATTCCAAATATTCTATTCTCGACGGTGCCGCCGAGATCGGACAAATGTATAAAAAGGCAGTTGAGGATAAAATGCCGGCCATTGCCCTGACCGATCACGGCAATATGTTCGGGGTTTTCAAGTTTGTTGCCGAAGCCGAAAAGTACAACCGAAAAGGAGAGCCTCCGGTAATAAAGCCAATAGTGGGGTGTGAGTTTTATATGGTTGAAGACAGGCATCGCAAGCAGTTTACACGCGACCTGAAGGATATGCGGTTTCACCAGCTCCTGCTAGCAAAAAATCAGGAAGGGTATAACAACCTTGTAAAGCTTTGCTCGCTCGGATACATGGAGGGTTTTTACAGTAAGTATCCGCGTATCGACAAGGATCTGCTTCTTCGTCATCATAAGGGGCTTATTGCTACCACCTGCTGTCTTGCAGCTGAAGTGCCCCGGGCTATAATGAACAAAGGGGAAGAGGAGGGGGAACGCTTGTTTAAATGGTGGCTTGACCTCTTTGGTGAGGATTATTACGTCGAACTGCAGCGTCACGGAATTCCTGAGCAGGATAAAGTCAATGAAGTGCTTATCCGGTTTGCCCGGAAGTATAACGTTAAAATCATTGCCACCAACGATACCCATTACGTAGAACAGGATTTTTACGAAGCCCACGATATCCTGCTTTGCGTGAATACGGGTGAAAAAAAGAGTACTCCGACCAACAGGGACTATAACGACGAGGACTCCTCGATACGCGGGAAACGGTTTGCTTTTTACAATGATCAGTTTTTCTTTAAAACCACGCGGGAGATGTCGGATCTGTTTCACGACATACCCGAGGCAATCGATAATACCAGCGATATCGCCGGCAAGGTAGAGCTTTTGAACCTGAAGAAGGACATCATGCTTCCGCATTTTGCCCTTCCGCAAGGGTATACAGACCAGTTCGAATATCTTCATCACCTGACGTATTCCGGCGCGCGTCAGCGATACGGCGATATAAAGACGGAAGTAAAAGAACGTATCGAATTTGAGCTGGGAGTTATACGGCAGATGGGTTTTACCGGTTATTTTCTGATTGTTTCCGACTTTATCAAAGCCGGCCGTGATCTGGGCGTTTTTATCGGACCGGGAAGAGGTTCGGCTGCCGGGTCTGTCGTGGCTTATTGCATTGGTATTACGAGCATCGACCCGGTAAAATATAACCTGCTGTTCGAGCGCTTTTTGAATCCCGACCGTAAGAGCATGCCCGATATCGACACCGATTTCGACGATGAAGGCCGTCAGAAAGTGATTGATTATGTTGTGGATAAATACGGCAGGAATCAGGTTGCCCAGATTGTTACCTTCGGAAGCATGGCTGCTAAAAGTTCCATCAAGGACGTGGCACGTGTGCTTGATCTTCCGCTGAACGAATCGAATTTGCTGGCAAAGCTGGTTCCCGACAGGCCGGGAATAGAACTGAAACGGGTAATGCAGGCTCCGCTGGAAGGCCCCGGCAGCCTGAAAGAAAAAGAAGGACTTGTCTCCGAAGATATCGAAGATGTTAAGAAACTGCGGGCCATTGCATCCGGAAAAGACTTGCAGGCAGAGGTGCTACAGGAGGCAGTAAAGCTTGAAGGTTCCGTCAGAAGTACTGGCATTCATGCTGCCGGAATCATCATTGCTCCGACCGATCTGACCGATATTATTCCGGTTCATACTTCAAAGGAAACCGATTTACTGATCACTCAGTTTGAAGGAAAAGAAATCGAAAATGCCGGAGTAATAAAGATGGATTTCTTAGGACTTAAAACACTTACAATTATTCGCGATGCACTGGTTCTTATCGAGCAGAACCACGGTGTAAGGCTGAATATCGACGATGTTCCGCTGGATGATCCGCGAACCTTTGAGTTGTATCAGAGAGGCGAAACCAACGGAACGTTCCAGTTTGAGTCGGCCGGAATGCAGAAGCATCTCAGAGAACTGAAACCAGATAAGTTTGAAGACCTTATCGCAATGAATGCTTTGTACCGGCCCGGCCCTATGGAGTATATTCCGAACTTCATCAACAGGAAATTCGGCCGCGAAAAGGTAAGCTACGATCTTGCAGAAATGCAGGAATATCTGGAGGAAACATACGGAATTACCGTTTATCAGGAGCAGGTAATGCTGCTTTCGCAGAAACTTGCCGGTTTTACAAAAGGAGATGCCGATACACTGCGTAAAGCCATGGGGAAAAAGGATCGCAAAACCCTGGATGAGAAGAAGGGGAAATTCATGGAAGGGTGTAAAAAGAATAACCTCGACCTGAAAGCCTGCGAAAAAGTATGGACCGACTGGGAGGCTTTTGCAGCCTACGCATTTAATAAGTCACACTCTACCTGTTATGCCTTCGTTGCATTTCAAACGGCCTACCTGAAAGCACACTATCCGGCCGAATATATGGCTGCAGTACTTACGCATAACCTGAGCGATATAAAGAAGATTACCTTTTTTATCGACGAAACCAGACGAATGGGAATCCCGGTTCTGAGCCCAGATGTAAATGAATCGGGTTATAATTTCGCCGTGAACAGAAAGGGTGAGATTCGTTTTGGAATGGGAGCCGTGAAAGGAGTAGGCGAAAATGCAGTGAATGCTATCATTGAAGAAAGGAATGCAAACGGACCGTTTAAAGATATTTTTGATCTGACGCTAAGGGTAAACCTGAGGACCATCAACCGCCGCAGCCTCGAAGCGCTTGCCAAAGCCGGAGCTTTCGATACGTTCAGCAATTCGCACCGGGCACAGTATTTCTATCAGGAAAATCCCGACAACCCGACGTTTCTTGAAAAAGTACTGAGACACGCCTCGGAACATCAGGCCCGTAAGCTGGGAATGCAGGCAAGCCTTTTCGGTGGTGAATCGGAAGTGGATATGCCCGATATCGAAATGCCGGAATGCGACCCCTGGAATAACTTCGAACAGCTGAAAGAAGAAAAGGAGGTTACCGGTTTTTATATGTCTGGACACCCGCTTGACGACTATCGTCTCGAAATGAGCTCTTTCTGTAAAAACCAGGTTAGTGATGTGCGCGAGGAGAACATCCGCCATTTTCATGGTAAACAGCTCTCCCTGGCCGGCATAGTTTCAGCAGCCAACGAACGGATGAGTAAAAACAATACCCTCTATGGAAGTTTTACCATCGAAGATCATAACGATTCGGTTCAGCTGATGCTGTTTTCGGATGATTATCTCCGGTATAAACACCTGCTCGTTCCCGGGATGTCGCTCCTGCTGACGGGTACCGTTCAAAAGCGCTTCCGCGACTCCGAACTTTTCGAATTTAAAATATCGGCTATGAATTTACTTGCCGAGGCTGTAGTGAAACTGACCCATCACGTTTCTCTGCAGATTCCTCTGCAAAATCTTACCGATGAATTGGTTGAACGCCTGACTGCTTCGGTGGGATCTTCCAGAGGTAATGTTCCGTTTGAGGTAGTTGTAACCGATGATGTTAACCGGATTTCAGTTAAACTGCCATCCCGCTTGCGCATTGATCCCGGATTGCTCGTTGAGAAGTGTAAACCTTTGCGGGAAGTGGAAATTTACCTGTCCTGATTACTTATATTACCGCTTTAGCGGGACTTGAGGACAGGGTTTGATTTATTGGCTTCCCGGAACCGGATATTTTATTCACGATAAACGATGCGGGATTTTATAATGCGTTCAGGGAAAAAACAATTATCTTTGAACCCTCACCCGATTATAAACTTAATAATATCATTGATCATGGCAATTGAATTGACAGATGCAAATTTTGAAGAGCTTGTGTTAAAATCAGACAAACCGGCTATTGTTGACCTTTGGGCCGAATGGTGTGGTCCCTGCCGGATGGTTGGCCCCCTGGTTGAAGAAATGAGCAAGGAATACGAAGGACGCGCTGTGATCGGCAAGCTGGATGTTGACAGCAATCCCGGTACAACTGCCAGATATGGTATCCGGAATATCCCTACCATCCTGTTCTTTAAAAATGGTGAAGTTGCCGATAAACAGGTTGGAGCCGTACCCAAATCCGTACTGGTTGCCAAACTTGAAAAATTGCTCTAATGCATGTAGTTATTTTGTCCGGGATACAAAAACCAGAATTGTGTCCCGGATTTTTTTAACAAGTACCTCAAAGAATGCCAGTAAGGATCGACCCGTCCGGATTTGAAGACCTTAGCCCGCTCGAGTTGCTGGCACGGCAGGTAGTGGAAGGCTTTATTACCGGACTTCATAAAAGCCCCTTTCATGGATTTTCGGTTGAGTTTGCCGAACACCGCCTTTACAATCAGGGTGAATCGGTGAAACACATCGACTGGAAGTTATACGGCCGCACCGATCGCTTATACGTGAAAAAATTTGAGGAAGAGACCAATCTGCGGTGCCAGATCGTAATCGACGGATCTTCTTCCATGTACTTTCCGCTTATCGAAAAGCCGACCATCGATAAGCCCGATAAAATGACCTTCTCGGTTTATGCTGCCGCCGCCATCATGCACCTGTTGCGCAGGCAGCGCGATGCTGCCGGACTCAGTGTTTTCACCGATAATATTAATCTTCATACCGGAGCTCACTCCAATCCGGTGCATCTCAAACGTATCTATGCTGCGCTTGAACATCTGCTGAATACCCCCGAACTCAAATCTGGACAAACAACATCGGCAGCATCTGCTCTGCACCAGATCGCCGATAATATTCATAAACGCTCGCTGGTTGTAATCTTCAGCGATATGCTCGACAGCGACGCATCGGGCAATGAGTTGTTCCCTGCCCTGCAGCACCTCAAACACAATAAACATGAGGTAATACTGTTTCATGTGGCCGACAGGAAGCATGAAATGGACTTTGCCTTCGATAACAAACCGTATCGTTTCATCGATATGGAAACCGGGGAAGAGGTGAAGATACAACCCAACGAAGTCAGAGCCGGTTATCGCGATCGGATGAATGCCTTTAATTCGGAACTTTACCTTCGTTGTGCACAATATCACATCGATCTGGTGGAAGCAGATATCAACCTGGGCTACAAGCAGGTATTGCTGCCATATCTTCTTAAGCGCGTGAAAATGCACTGATGATAGCCGTCAAACGCAGAAAACCGCCTTCCGTGTCCCTTTTCTATATGTTCCCAATTACATTTTTAAACAGCCGTGTCAGCGATTTTTCCGCCATGGCAGCGGTGTCAATAATATCGCTGATGTTGGCAGGGGCAAGGTTGTCGGGGTCGCATTCGTCGGTAATCACACTAACGGCTGCACATGGCAGTCTCATATGGTTGCAGGCGATCACTTCAGGAACGGTCGACATACCCACCGCGTCGGCACCGATGGTTCGCAGAAACCGGTATTCGGCCCTGGTTTCCAGATTGGGTCCGGCAACGGCAGCATAAACACCGGTGTGAAGCTCAATGCCTTCTTCTTCTGCTGCTTTTTCGAACAAGGCATTGAGTGAGGGATTGTAGGGCCGGCTCATGTCGGGAAAGCGCGTACCCAGTCCTTCGTGGTTTTTGCCGGTAAGCGGATTGGCGGGAAGCAGATTGATGTGGTCGTCGATCAGCATAAGACTGCCCTTAGCCATACTCAGGTTGATACCACCCGCAGCATTCGAAAGTAAAACGGCCGACACCCCCAGCAGTTTCATAATCCTTACTGGGAGAACGATCTGTTGCATGCTGTAACCTTCGTAGTAATGGAAACGCCCCTGCAAAGCAAGAACTTTTTTCCCACTCAGCATTCCGCAGATAAGGCGTCCGCGATGCGTTTCTACTGTGGAAACGGGGAAGTTGGGGATGTCTTCGTAGTTAATAATAACTTCTGCATCGATATGCCCGGCAAGATCTCCGAGTCCGGTGCCGAGAATAATCCCTGTTTCCGGATTTTTAATTCCCCGTGAATTCAAATAGTCAAGTGTTTCGGTAAATTGTATCATGTTTATAGTTAATTTGGCTTGATTCAGCTGCCGAAAGTTACGGCAAAATCGTTACAAGATTCTCAAAATACATCTAAAGTGCCCCCACAGATTAACGAAGAATTCCTGCGCTTGCTCGAGCAACGGCTTACCCGGCGGGGTAATTGGCCGGCAGTGTATATGTTTAAATTTATTATCGCGGATTCAAACCGCGATTATGCCATGTTGCGTAGCCTGTTTGGCGATGAGGCCCGTATTTTTACCCGCCATTCATCCGGCGGGAAGTATATTTCGGTAACGGTAAAGGAAATGATGCTCAGTCCCGCCGAAATTGTGGAAAGATACCGGAAGGCTTCGGTTATTGAGGGGATAATTGCATTATAGAAAAAGGATGTTATCAACCGATAACATCCTTTTTCTATAATAATCAACAGCTGTTATTTTGCAAAGCTGATCGCCCTGGTTTCGCGGATCACAGTGATCTTAATCTGTCCCGGGTAGGTCATTTCATCCTGAATTTTCTTCGACAGGTCGTAAGAAATTTTGTTTGCCTCGTCGTCGCTGACCTTATCGGCACCCACAATTACTCTGAGTTCACGACCCGCCTGAATAGCGTAAGTTTTTACCACGCCGGGGTAGGAGAGGGCCAGTTCTTCGAGGTGATTAAGCCTTTGGATATAGGCTTCCACCACTTCGCGCCTTGCGCCGGGGCGTGCGCCCGAGATGGCGTCGCAAACCTGCACAATGGGAGCTATCAGGCTTTCCATTTCCACTTCATCGTGGTGGGCGCCAATAGCATTACAGATGTCGGCGGGCTCCTTGTATCGTTCGGCCAGCTTCATACCCAGGATTGCATGCGGCAGTTCCGGCTCGTTGTCGGGCACTTTGCCAATATCGTGCAGCAGTCCGGCTCGTTTGGCTTTTTTTGGACTGAGGCCAAGTTCGGCAGCCATGGTGGCACACAGGTTGGCAACCTCCTTGGAGTGCTGAAGCAGGTTCTGTCCGTAAGAAGAACGGTACTTCATTTTGCCGATCATACGGATCAGCTCAGGATGCAGTCCGTGAATGCCGAGGTCGATGGCAGTGCGTTTACCGGTTTCGATGATTTCCTGCTCGATTTGTTTGCGGGTTTTGGCTACCACTTCTTCGATGCGGGCGGGATGTATGCGGCCGTCGGTCACCAGTTTGTGCAGCGACAGGCGGGCGATTTCGCGGCGTACGGGATCGAAGCCCGAGAGGATAATGGCGTCGGGTGAGTCGTCGATTACAATTTCTATTCCGGTAAGGGCTTCCAGGGTGCGGATGTTGCGACCTTCACGGCCGATGATGCGCCCCTTGATCTCTTCGCTTTCAATGTTGAATACCGAAACACTGTTCTCGATGGCATGCTCTGCAGCCGTGCGCTGAATGGTTTCGATTACGATCTTCTTGGCTTCGGTATTGGCAGTAAGCTTGGCTTCTTCCACAATGTCCTTTATGTGAACCATCGCTTCGGCCTTCGCTTCATCCTTTAAGGCTTCAATCAGTTGCTGCCTGGCTTCTTCGCCCGACATTCCAGAGATTGTTTCCAGTTTTTCAACCTGTTGTTTCAGCGACTTATCCAGATCGGTTTGCTTCTTGTTTAAAAGCTCAAGCTGTGCATTCAGATTGTCCTTTATAACGCTGACTTCCTTTTGTTTTCTCTGAAGTTCTTCAAACTTTTGTGAGAGAGTAGCTTCCTTTTGTTTTAGCCGGTTCTCGTTTTTTAGTATTTCTTTGTTTTTTTCCTGATAAGTGTTTTCATAATCGGTTTTAAGCTGGAGGAACTTTTCTTTTGCCTGCAGATTTTTATCTTTTCTGACCATTTCGGCCTTTTCTTCTGCATCTTTCAGAATGTGTTCGCTCTTTTTTTCGATTGCCTTCCGCAGCAGGGTGCTGGTAACAAGTCCTCCTGCGACAATTCCGGCAACAACGGCCAGAATGAGTATTAGTGTCTCCATTTGTTGATTGATATTAATTGTTGGTATGTTGAATGGAGGGAGGAAGGACAAAAAAAACCCGCATTGAATCAATAGTTTTGGTAAACCCCAAAACTACATAAATGGGACTGCCAGGGACTTCGAACTTCCAATGCCCTTCGGAGAGGGACCTGACCGAAGCCAGGGTAAGGCCTGTTCTACATCCGTTCTGAGCTTTGTCCCAAAGTTGAAAATGTTGAGTTTACAAACTTGAAGAATCAATGCGGGATGTCATTAATTTTTTTCAAAGAACTTTGTGCAGACCGTTAAATCAAAGTGCCTCTGTTAAAACCTTGTCAATTTCAGCAAGTTTGTCAATCAGTTCGTTGTCGCGAAAGCGTAACTGGCTTTCCATTTCAACGGAGCTGGCTGCAAATTGCAGTGCCACCATTGCCAACAAATCCTGTTTGTCTTTATACTGAAAGTAACTTGCATATTTTTTCATTTGTTCGTCGATCGCTTTAGCCGCACTTCTTACTGCTTCTTCTTCCGTTCTGGAAATTGTCAGCTTATAAGGCCGGTCGGCAATAATTACAGTAATCGACAGTTCATCCACGAGGTAGTTAACTAAGTTTATTTATTTAAAAGTCCAATGCAATGGTCAATTTCCCGCACAAGCTCGTTAATCTTAAGTTTGACATTTGTCCGGCTCTCTTCCCTGTTCAGTGATTTCGCCAGTTTTAAAACAGTAAGTTTTTCCTGTAGTTCATTTAAACTTGCCTCCAGTGTTTCAATTCTGTTTTTCAACGCATTCACCTCTTCAGTTAAACGCTGATTTTCAGCTTTTAGTATGCCGCACTTTCCGGTTAACCTGCGAACTTTGTACTCAATTCCTGTAACCAGTGTAACGGCATTGTTCATTGAAACCACAATAAGACCGGCAAATATAAATATTTTTAACAAACGTAGCCCGTTGACAGGCGGCAGGCTTCATTTTTGTCAAATATAATCATTTTTCGATAAATCGCTGCTTTTTTAATGGGATTTTAATTAAGTTTATAGTTCTCAGTACCTTGAAAATTGAAACAAAAAGCAGTCCGGAACAGGAGCAGTAAACCGGATTTTTATTTACCTTTACCAATTCCCGGGTTAAGGATTGCACACGCATACGCGATATAATTTCCCTTTATCCTTTTCGGTTATTCGTTCCGGCAAACGGGCTGACTTTCGCTTCGGTTTTTAAGTTCCAATTTTCCCTTTGCCAATACCATGTATTTAACTTAAGAAGCTGACCATCAGGAATAATTCTCCTGTTGAATCTCCTTGCAACGCCGTATTCATGTTTTTGGGATACGGAATTTTAAGGTATATAGGCTATTTCTTTGAATCAGATGTGATTATTCTGCAGCTGCACCCCTCTATTGCAGCATGTGAAACCGAATTTTGAATTATTACAAATACTAATTTTAAACTCAACCTGCTATGACTGAAGCTTTTTTACACTACATCTGGAAATTCCGGCTCTTCTGTAAACCGCTGTTTACTACCGAAGGTGAGCCTTTGACGATTTTGTCCCCGGGTATTCATAATCACCATTCCGGCCCGGATTTTTCGGATGCCCGCCTACGGATCGGAGACACCCTCTGGGCAGGGAATGTTGAAATTCACATTCTGAGTTCCGACTGGAACAGGCACGGGCACCACAACGATGCAGCCTACGACAGCATTGTACTTCACGCAGTTTATACCGATGATGCTCCCTTAACGGGTACCCGCATTCCTGTCGTGCAGCTTTCCGGTTTTATGGACCCCGGCTTGTATAACGGATATAAACGTTTTGTCGATTCACAGCTTTGGGTTCCCTGCTTTAACAGTCTTCGCGATCTGCCAGTCCCTCTGCTGAATCTCTGGCTTGAGCGCATGCTTATCGAGCGACTGGAGCAAAAAGCGGAAAATATCCGGGGATTCCTCGCAGCAGGGAACAACGACTGGGAAGAAGCCTTTTATCTGACTCTTGCCAGAAGCTTCGGATTCGGAGTCAATGCACTTCCGTTTGAAATGCTCGCACGTTCTCTTCCCTACCGGATTGTGGCACGCCATCTCGACAATCCTTTCCGGGTAGAAGCCCTTGTTTTCGGACAAGCAGGCATGCTTACGCACGATTTATGCGATCCATGGGCACAGGAAATGTTCAGCGAATATGCATTCCTGCGAAAAAAATACCATCTTGTTCCCATTCCCATTCATACCTGGCGCTTTCTCCGGCTGCGACCGGTTAACTTCCCCACAATCCGTCTGTCGCAGTTTGCCGCATTACTGACGCGCTCGCCCCGCCTGCCCGGTAATTTGATTGAACGTCATGCACCCGGCGAAATCATGGCTCACTTTGAAGATGTCCGGGCAGCAGCATACTGGGATACCCGCTATACGTTTGATAAACCTGCACCCTTTCGGGAAAAATACCTGGGAACGGATGCCGTCCGGCTGCTGATGATCAATGCCGTTTTACCGTTTATGTTTGAATATGGAAGGGCATTTGGAAACGATGAACTTTGCAGCCGTACCCTGGATCTGTATAACTCCATTCCCGGTGAGCGAAATGCTTGTATTTCAAGTTGGGGGAAAGGAGGGATGAGGGTGGATACAGCTTTTTATACACAGTCGCTGCTGCTTATGAAAACGGAATACTGCGATCGCAAACGATGCCTCGATTGCCGGATCGGAAATTACCTGCTGTCGGGTGAAACTACCGGCACAGGATCGGAACAGGATTAATTTGATCAAAAAAAGAGACGTTTCAACTTTTTCCTTAATATTGCAGGTAGCAGGCCCGGTTTTGGTCCTTTGTGAAGACTGGAGTTCTTGTGCCGCTAAAGCCGGAAGCAATCTGACTTGGCGTGTGGCCGGCATATTATGGTTACTGTCCGAATTGCAGAAAATTGACTGACGAAGGCTTTTCGGAGGAAGCGTTGACGGATAAACCCGTTTCCCTGCCCTGTATCGAATTGTGAAAGTGTGAGAAGTGTCTGATTTATAGCAAAATATACGGCTATGGCCGGAATATGACTTACTGGCAATAAACTGTTTAACCTAAACACTGACGATGAGTACAAATACTGAAGCCTGGGGTTCCAGGGTAGGACTGGTGCTTGCTATGGCCGGCAATGCGGTCGGATTTGGAAATTTCCTTCGTTTCCCGGTTCAGGCCGTTCAAAACGGAGGAGGAGCTTTTATCATTCCCTATCTTGTTTCATTTCTGATCCTCGGACTACCGTTGCTGATGATTGAATGGTCAACCGGACGCTTCGGCGGGCAGTTCGGGCACCATTCCACCCCCTTCATTATGGGTTCAATGGATCGCCGCCGGATATGGAAATACGTCGGCGTGTTCGGAATCTTCTCAAATATAGCCATTGCATCTTACTACTGTTACATAGAAAGCTGGACCATTTCATATATTTACCATTCCCTTTTAGGAACATTCAATGGTCTGAGTCAGCACGAGGTAGCAGGGTTTTTTAGTAACTATCTTGATGTTACTACCTCCACCACCGGAATACCATATGAGGCCCTGCTGTTTTTTCTGATATGTCTCGCTCTAAATACCTGGATACTGAGCCGCGGACTGAGCGGGGGTGTTGAGAAAGTTGCGAAAATAGGAGTACCAATGCTGATTGTTTTCGGCATCTTTCTGGCTTACAGAGGGATTACTCTGAAAGCAGGAACCCAGGGTGCAGTACACGATGGCACCGTCGGACTGAATTTTCTCTGGACGCCAGATTACTCTTCGCTGGCCAATCCTAAAGTCTGGCTTGCTGCTGCCGGCCAGATCTTTTTTACCCTTTCCGTTGGAATGGGTTCCATTCAATGCTATGCTTCTTACCTGAAGAAGCGCGACGATATTGCCCTTAACGCCATGTCGGCCGGATGGATGAATGAATTTGTGGAAATCGTTTTGGGCAGCGCGGTTATTATCCCCATATCCATTGGTTACCTGGGTATCGACCGGGTGGTAGAGCTTACTGGAATTGGCGGACTCGGGCTGGGTTTCCGGACCATGCCATTCCTGTTTGAGCAATGGGGTCCGATTCTTTCGGCTTTGGCCGGCGTCAGCTTTTTCGGACTTCTCTTTTTTGCGGGAATAACATCCTCTCTGGCAATGGGAACACCCGGCATGGGATTTCTTATGGACGAATTTAACTGGCCAAGACCCCGCGCAGCAATGGCATTCGGTGCAGTAATACTGATCCTCGGCCTCCCGACAATCTTCTTTTTCAACCAGGGGGTATTCGATGAGTACGATTACTGGGCGGGTACCGTTTCTCTGGTTGTCTTTGCACTTCTCGAAACAATACTTTTCTCTTGGGTATTCGGGTTGAAAAAGGGATGGAGGGAAATAACAGAAGGTGCCGATGTGAAAATTCCACTTGCCTACCGGTTTATAATCAAGTTTATCACTCCGGTGGTTCTGATTCTTGTTTTTACAGGCTCGCTGATTCGGCCGGCTAACGATGACTGGAGCCTGATAAGCAGGGGAAAGTGGGAATTTCATAACGAAAGCATCATAGGGCAGCTCCGGCATCAGGGAATCGGACCAAACAAGACCTGGTTTGCAGAATCGTTTTATGCAGAAGCTCCTGGTACCGTTGATTCGGTATTCATACTCAGGGGTAAATCGGTGGTGAGCGTTACCGGAGTTAACGGGAAAGGGCAATCGCTTACAAAGGAATACCGGTTTAGTCCCGAAAAACACACACTTGCCGTGTCTCTTGGCGAAAAGCTCGAAGCCGGGCAGGTTCTGTATTCTGGAAATGTAATTAATAATGTCTTTTTTATCGATATGGCCCGCTTGCTGCTGATATCGCTGTTTTTCTTTATTGCAGCACTGGTATATATCGCCTGGCGCAAACGAACCAAAGAAGGGAGGGATATTTCATGAATGCATCAGCCCTGATATTAATGATTAGTGTGCAGGTGACCGTTACCGCACTGACAGCCTGGTTTTTCTACCGGGTATTAGTCTCAAAACCGCGTCCGGAACCCGATTCATACACCGATAACGATGGTGAAACCGAGGAGAGATAAACAGATCCGGTACCGTGTCAAAGAGTATCTTCATTTCGGAAAAGCCGAAAGGAATGCCATACTTATCGTTGTTTTTCTAACGATAGTCCTTGCATTTATCCCCCGCATCCATGCCCGGTTTATGCAGCCTGAACTTGTTAGCGATCCCGCTTTTATCAGGGAAGCGGAAGCTTTTCTGGCCAAGCAGCAGGAAGATGAACTCAAGGAGCCAGCCTTTGATTATAGCCGCCCGGATCATTCTGCTCTTAGCGCCCGGTTTTCTCCCTTTCCTTTTGATCCGAACACGCTGGATGCAGCCGGTTGGCAGCGACTGGGGTTTTCATCCCGGCAGGCAGCTGCCGTCGTAAGGTACCGCGACAAAGGTGCCGTCTTCAGGAATAAGGAAGATCTGAAAAAACTCTTTGTGGTGGATGATGATATTTATGAAATTCTGGAGCCATACGTTCGGATAAATTCTGTTGAGACTGCTATAACAACCACCGGCAAAGATGAGGTCGCCGCGAAATTCAGGCCATTGGATGAGTCCCGGCTTGTGGAATTAAATTCCGCCGATTCAGCCGGACTTACCAGGGTACGTGGTATTGGCCCTGCTTTCGCCCGAAGAATCATCCGGTATCGCGAAAAGCTGGGCGGCTTCTCCGGACCGGATCAGCTTGGTGAGGTTTACGGTTTGGACAGCAGCCGGCTTGTTCTGATCAAACAAGGTGTTTTTGCCGATTCGGATCTCGTTAGGAAATTAAATATTAATGTGGCCGGAATGCAGGAACTCCGGGATCATCCATACATCGATTACTACATTGCAAAAGCAATCATCGACCGGCGCATTCGCAAAGGGCCGTTCAGTTCAGCATCACAACTGAGGGAGATTCCTCTGATTTACGAAGAACTTTACGAAAGGTTAAATCCTTATATATCAGTTGAATAAGCTGGTGGTGGTTGAGGTTAAGATAAAGATATGGGGTCAATGATGAGTATACGTTACGTGAAATCGGGTGCCTGGTTCGGTAAGCGGATGGTTGCAGCTTTCGCCTGTCTGGCTGTTTGTATGCTCTTGCCGGCAATGAATGCGAATGCTCAGGTTTTACCGCAGATAGAGCAGATGATAGCCGGGGCAGAGCAATACAGGAATACCGATCCTGCGAAAGCTCTTCCCATGGCGGTTTCTGCATTAAATGAAGCAAGGCGCTTAAAGCACAACCCATCTATCGCCAGGGCTTTGAGATATACCGGAGTCATCCATTTTATGACCGGTGATTTGTCCGCCGCAGAGCGACGTTTCGACTCGGCGTTTCGCCTATACACCGTTTTGGGAGATATGCCGGGAATAGCCGCAAGTCTCAACAACCTTGGTGTAATAAATCAGGAGCGCGGTCTGTACGAAAAAGCTGCCGGCTATTTTGATAAATCGGTTGAAATTAAATTTAGTCTCGGCGATACCCTCGGAGCCTGCAGTGGTCTTATAAATACCGGAACGATATACAGTTACACGGGAAACTATGATAAAGCCCTGGAGTATTTTACCCGCGTGGAAGCCATTGCTTCACAAAATTGCGATACTGCCCGTTTGATAGATGCAAAAATCAATAAATCAACGGTTTTTATCCGTCAGAAAGAAACACGCACGGCATTGTCGCTGCTGAAAGAGGCATCCAAACTTTCGCGCCTGTCGGGCGACGACTACAGTCTGGCATACTGTTACAACAATATTGGTGGAGTATATCAGACAACATTTCAGAATCGTCAGGCCATTGATTATTTTAAACGTGCCCTTGCTATCAGAGACGATCTTGGGGATGTGGCAGGAATGGCAACAACCCTCGATAATCTCGGGAAAATCTATACCAGGGTGAAGGAGTACGATATTGCACTGGCGCATTTTTTTCAGGCACTCAAATACAATCAACAATTGGGCGATCAGCGGAGCACGGCCATCGGACTTAATTCCATAGATGAACTGCTTCTTGAGAAAGACGACTACTATGGAGCGCTGGAGTATTTTTTTAAAGCTGTCCCCATTGCCCGCTCGCTCTCGCTCAGGCACGAAGCTCAGGTTATTTACGGCAATATTCTGGTAAGTTATGCTGCTCTCGGTGAGCCCGACAGTGCCAGGGTTTACCTGGCTTTATTTAATGCTGCCGGAGACTCAGGCTGGTATGCGCAGGTAAAAGCGGGGAATAAAGTTGAAACCGGAGGCTGGATACATGAACGGAAGCCCGGACATCAGCCGGTGCTCATATACGTGCTGGGAGCTATGGTTGTTGTTCTTTCAGCATTTTCTGCCTGGCTGCTTTACCGGCTGGGGCAGGCGGGTCGCACCCGAAAACCGGAAAACAACACCGATTCTCAGGGCTTGTAATCGTAGAGTATTTCCGGGTCTTTCCTGTCGTGATGTTCCGGCTCTGGTTCTGCCGGTTTTGGATCCGTGTTCGTTCGCCAGGGCAAACCACTGTCGTCGGGATCGTCGTCGGATTCTTCCTCCCACTCGTATTTTCTTGCCTGAGGCCCTTTATCCCTGTAAAAAATCGCAATTACAATCCCGGCAACGGCTCCCATCAGATGCGATTCCCAGGAAATGTTGCGCTTTGGGAAAAAGTCGGGAAAGAACCCCCAGACCATACTTCCGTAAAGAAAAATCACCAGCATGCTGAAAGCCATCAGCCGGGGTTCCCTGCGAATTATTCCACTTGTAAAGTGAAACGCTGCAAGAGCATATACAAGACCGCTTGCGCCGATATGAACCCCGTTGCCCCGGGCCAGCAGCCATACCCATGCCCCGGTAACCAGCCAGAGCAGTGCCGTGAGTTTGAACGACTCGCTTCGATAATAATACACCAGTGCGGCTCCAAGTAAAAACAAAGGTGCCGAATTGGCAGTGAGATGTGCCACATCGGCATGCAAAAGCGGAGCGAACAGTATACCGGTAAGTCCTGAAATTTCGAGCGGTTTTATTCCCAGGAATGAGAAGGAAGTACCGGTTAACAGCTCAATTCCCTTTATCAGCCATAGGAAAGCCGTAAAAATCCCAAAAACCAGGATCCCGGTAATTAGTCTTTTCTTTTCGGTATGATGTTGCATTACACGGGGATTAGGTCATGATTTTTACAAAGATAATACAGCCCTGCAAAAATTATTCCCTGAAAGCTGCAGGCTTCCGCAGCGTGAACACCCGACTTATGTTAAACCCGAAGTAAATATCACCATTCGTCCATTTTCCCGTTGTTTCGGTTATGAAACCCCGCTCAAACATTGGCTGGGTATTGGTAATGTGAATCTGAAAGACGTGTCCGCCCGTTTCAATGTCAAATCCTATGTTAAGCGGGTTCACAAACCGGTCGGCCACGCTGCCGGGCAGTACGTAATGGTATTCGGCATTCAGACTCAATCTTTTGGTAAGTTTGAGCCGCCCGCCCATCCCGAGGGCCCAGGTGTCGTTGTCGTCGCTCGTTTTTGCTACCAGATTCCTGTGGATGAAAACGGGAGAGAATTGCAGCGAAAGGCCGTCGCTGAACTTTCGGGCAATCAGCAGCTGGTGAACGTACGAAAATCGTGACGAGAAATAATTGGTGCGGGAGGTGTCCTGCCATTTCAGGGAGAACAAATCTGTGCCCGACATCCAGCTGAGACTCACGGGTATTGTTTTAACTCCGGTCTGCTGCCTCAACAGTTTCACTTTTATGAATGCGTCGTACGTTTTCTGATACGAACTGCGTCCAGTACCTATGCTTATCCGGTCGTTAATCCCATATTCGAATCCGAAGCGTATGGTCGACTGATCGAGTCCGAACAGATCGTATGGTCCGGAATTCAGCTTTCCGAAACGATGCTGAATCATAAACAGCAAAACACCCTCCGCGGGATTCTCGACCGAATGGCCCGACACAATGCGGGTTGTTTTAAAGGTTGCTGTAGTGTAATCGGGCTTAGGTTCATCTTCGCCCAGAAGATCAAATAAGTCCTGACCGGAAACCGTTTGCAGGGTAAATATCAGGCAAATAGACAGGAAAAAATGCGGCAGGGGGTGTTTCATTTTTTTTTGTGATTGTCCGTTTAATTCTGTGGAGCTCCCGCGTCAATCCATGCTTTGATCCTGGCAAGTTCGCAGGGCGCAAGTTTATTGCCGTTAAGGGGCATGGGCGTTGCACCCTGCTCGTGGTTGACGGCTTTCCAGAAAAGACCGCCGGCAATGGCTGTCTTAATGCCGTTATAATCGCTGGTGACAATGTTACCAGAAGGCGAAACGGCACTGTGACAGGCGTTGCAGGTGGATGCCATCAGCGGGGCGATATCGGTGCTGTACTGTACACCGGTAGTATCGCAGTTGCTCCCGTTGTCCGGATACAGATACTCCTCGTTATCGTAATAACAGGAGCTCAGGAATAATGTAAATAAGGTAAGCGATATAACCTTCGATATAGTGCTGTTAATTTTCGGGCGTGCCATTTTCTATCCATTTTCTAATTTGAATAATGTTGCATTCCGGCAGTTTTGCTGCATTGAAGGGCATTGGAGTGTAGGAGGGCTGGTGGCTTACGGCTCCGTAAAGACTTCCGTTCAATGCTGCTGCCCGTATGGTAGCGTAGCCGTCGAGACTGATGTTTCCGGATGGAGCGACACCGCTGTGGCAACCCTTGCAATAGGTATTGATTATGGGTTGTATTACGGCTGAAAAGGTAAACTGTGTGGTGTCGCACCCGGCCGTGCATGCATTGTTTCTTGCACCCTGTTCAATCCATTTCCGGATTTTCTGTATCTGTTCGGCCTGAAGGGCAGCCATGGGGGGAGGAGGCATACGTTTATCCGGATCGTCTTCCGTAATGTTCTCGTACAGATCGCTGTCGCCGGGATTTCCCGGCCTCACAACACCCGACGCCATCACCGATTCCCAGGAAGTGAGCACTATGCCATCACTGGCGGATGCAGCATCGTGACAACCCGACATGGTACAGCCGGAGGTGAGAATCGGCAGAATGTCGTTGGTAAAATAAATGGTATCCGGATCGCAGGGAATACCCTGACTGGTAGTGTCGGGACCGGGACCGGGATTATCGGGCATGGCATCGGGCTCATGCCGGCAGGCAGTGATCGTCAATATCAGAATGAGAAGCTTAATTGACTTAAAGGGCAAGGTTTTTGTATGTCTCATCGTTCCCTGTTTAAACCTGGTTGTTTCAAAACGGCTTCTCTGAAAAGATTGCTTCGTATAAAAACCGGAATGCAGGTACAATTGTTTATAGGTTCTGACAAAAAGTTTCGATGTCCCCTCCGGAGCAAATTAATTGATAAATTTGCCGGTACGCATTGCACAAATAGTTTTCGGATGCATATTATCCGGCAACTGCCGGGCGTGGCTGAAGGGCAATAAATCCAGGTATGATAATTTTAAAAATTACCGGAATGTATACAAGTAAAAAGATCCAGTTCGCACGATTAATAATATTCATTGTTTCAGCCGGTATTCTCTTTGCCGGAAGTGCAGAAGCACAACAGCGGAACGATCCCAGGGCTACCGTCCAGAAGTTTTCGTCCATGCTGCAGCTTATTAATTATTATTATGTGGATTCGTCGGATGCGGTCAGGTTAACCGAAAGTGCCATCACCGGTATGTTGAAAGAACTGGATCCACATTCGGTATACCTTTCAAAGGAGGAAGTGAAAAAGGCCAACGAGCCGCTGCAGGGTAATTTTGAAGGCGTTGGCATTCAGTTTCAGCTGTTTCACGATACCATTCTGGTAATAGCCGCCGTCCCCGGAGGTCCCTCGGATAAGCTTGGGATCATGGCCGGCGATAAAATCATCACCATCGACGGAGAGGAGGCATTCGGTAAGAAAGTTACGAACAACTTCGTGATGGAGCGTTTGCGCGGTCCCAAGGGCACCAAAGTTAACGTTGGACTCCTCCGTAAAGGCAGAAGCGGCCTGATCGACTATACGATCGTCAGGGATAAAATTCCGCTGAACAGCGTGGATGCTACCTTTATGCTAGATAATGAAACCGGCTACATTAAGCTTACCCGTTTTGCACGCACCTCACTTACCGAAGTGCGCGAATCCATTGCAAGTCTGAGGAAAAGCGGGATGAAAAACCTGATACTGGATCTGCGGAATAATTCCGGCGGCTTCCTTGATATTGCCATCGATCTGTCGGATGAGTTTCTTCCGGCCGACCGCCTGATTGTATACACCGAAGGGCTTCGAAGTCCCCGTATGGAGTTTAAAGCCACTTCCAGGGGTAATTTTGAAAAGGGCCGTCTCATCGTAATGGTTAACGAAAGCAGTGCTTCGGCAAGTGAAATTGTTGCCGGTGCGGTTCAGGACTGGGACCGCGGACTGGTAATTGGCAGGCGGTCGTTCGGGAAGGGGCTGGTACAGCGTCCCTTTACACTTCCCGACAGCTCCGTGGTGCGTTTAACCACTGCCAGATATTACACACCCTCAGGCAGGTCGATCCAGAAACCATACGATGCCGGGGTAGAGGATTATTTTGCCGATCTCACTAACCGTTTCCGGCACGGCGAATTTGTTTCGGCCGACAGCATACGGTTCCCCGATTCCATTAAGTATTTTACGCCATCAAAGCGGGTTGTTTACGGTGGTGGCGGAATCATGCCCGATGTGTTTATCCCCTTCGATACAGCTACCTCTTCGAAGTATTATACCGATCTGTGGAGAAAAGGACTTCTGAATGAGTACACCATTAATTACCTTGACGGGAAGCGGGAACTACTGCTAAATGCGTATCCGGATGTGAGCTCATTTCTTAAGCACTTCGACACTGGCGACGAATTTCTGAATGAATTTGTTGCCTTTGCTGCCACCGGGGGTGTGCCCGAAGATTCGGAAGGTCTGGAACGCTCGGGCCGTGAAATACGCTATATTCTGAAAGGAATGATTGCCCGTAACCTTTACGATGTAAGTGCTTACTATGAGGCTATCAGTCCTGTGGATCATGAACTTATGCAGGCGTTCGAGGCAATTAAAAACGATGTGCTCTTCCGGAAGCTGAGCATTGCCATGTAAGAATTTCGGTTAATAGCTATCATAAACCAGCATTCATACGTTTTTTTCAGATAATATTCCCAGCCGTTTGGGAGTTTTGATTTCTATATGTACATTTGTTTACGTAAAAAAACAGGCCCGTGCCCGGGCTTAAAATAGCTGTATAAACAATCGGACGCTTTATGGCAAATATTGAAACAAAATACATGGGCCTCGCGCTGAGCAGCCCTGTTATCGTTGGGAGTTCCGGACTTACCAATTCTCTGGATAATATTAAGGAATTTGCAGCCCGGGGAGCGGGAGCCGTAGTGCTTAAATCTCTTTTTGAAGAGCAGATCAGGCTGGAAATCGCTCATACGAGTGCCCACGATATCACTGCCAACTACTACCCGGAAGCACAGGATTACATCACAAACTACAGCCGTAACCACCGCGTGGAAGAGTATCTGAAGCTGATTCGCGATGCTAAAAAGGCCGTTAACATTCCGATCATTGCCAGCATCAACTGTACAAGTGCCGAAGAATGGACCTCCTTTGCCCGAAAAATTGAAGAAGCAGGTGCCGACGCCCTCGAACTCAACATTTTTGTGATGCCCAGCGATCCGACCCACGGGGGCGAGCAAAACGAAAAGATGTATTTCACCATCCTGGAAGAGGTGAAAAAACTGATAACCATCCCCATCGCACTCAAAATCAGCTATTACTTTTCGGGATTAGCCAAAACCGCACTCAAACTTTCCTGGGCCGGAGCCAAAGGCATTGTTTTATTTAACCGCTTTTATTCGCCCGACATTAATATCGATACCATGAAGGTGGTTGCTACCAACGTTTTTAGCACACCCGATGAAATTTCCACCTCCCTGCGATGGGTGGCCGTGCTGAGCGACAGACTCTACTGCGATATCTGTGCTTCAACGGGCGTTCACGACAGCAGCGGACTGATAAAGCAGCTTCTTGCCGGTGCCAAGGCCGTGCAGATTGCATCCACACTTTACAAAAACGGGTTCGACCGCATCAACGAAATGAACGGGGGCCTGAGCAAGTGGATGGACAAACACGGATTTGCAAAAACGGAAGATTTTATTGGAAAAATGAGTTTCAAGAAGGTGGAAAACCCTGGCGCTTACGAGAGGGTTCAGTTTATGAAGCATTTTGCAGGTATCGAATAAGCCGGATATACAAAATATTGCTTCAGGGTACGGTTAACCGCCGTGCCCTTTGTTTTGTATAAGGGACTGTATGGCTTCAGCAGCCAGCCATGCACTTGAAAATGCTGCCTGAATGTTGTATCCGCCGGTGTCGCCGTCGATGTCGAGTACCTCGCCTGCAAAAAACAGTCCAGGAACCAGCAGCGATTCCATGGTCGAAGAGTTAACTTCCTTTAAAGAAACGCCTCCCGCGGTTGCCATGGCGGTTTTAAACCCCTCCTTATGCAGCACTCGGAAAGGGTATGCGCAGCATTTTTGCACCAGGGCTTTTCGTTGTGCTTTGGAAATTTCTGCCAGTGGTTTTTCGAAGTTAATTTTTTCCTCTTCCAGAAGATGTGCTGCAAGGCTTCGGGTAAGACCGGACGACCTCAGGAAACTCAGGATGCTGGTTTTTCCGCATTCAGCGGAGGTTTTTAGAAATTCCTGTTCAAACGATGCTGCATCCTGGCTGCCCAATTGTATTTCCAGCATGTCATCTGCCTCGATAAACCGGGAGAAGTCAATGATGCCCGGACCCGTAAGTCCGTTTCGGGTAAAACCGGTGTCGCCGCAGTGTTCCCGTATTTTCTTGCCGTTCCTTATCAGGGATATTTTTGCATTTTTGATGGAGACACCCTGAAGGCCACCAAAAGTGAAACCTGAAATAACAACGGGACATAAAGCAGGTCGTGGTTCCGCGATGGTATGTCCGAAATTGCGGGCATACACATAGCCATCGCCCGTGGAACCGGTGGCAGGGTAGGAGAGACCGCCGGTGGCGATCAGTAAATAACGGCAGGTGTACACCCGTCCGCCTGTCGTTATCCTAAATCCCTCGTGGTACTTATCGGCAGCGGTAACTGCTGCAGAGGTTATAATTCCGGTTCCGGCATTGCGGCAGGCACCGGTGAGTGCTTTAAGGATATCGCCGGCTTTCAGGCTTGCCGGAAAAATCTTTCCGTTTTTATCGGTAACGGCAGGTATTCCGCGGTCACTAAAAAAACGAACGGCATCCCTGTTGCTGAAGGTGCCGATTGCCTTTTTCAGGAAAGTGCCGTTTTCTCCGTAATGTTTCAGGAAATCTCCGGCAGGGCCGGCATGGGTATAATTGCACTGCCCCGTTCCGGAAATCATGAGTTTTCGTCCGGGTTGTTCTTTTTTTTCAAGAATAAGGGCTCCGGGAACTTTCATAACGGCTCCGGCAAACAGTCCTGCCGGGCCTGCGCCGATAATGATTGTGTGATGATGCTGTTCCGGGTTCATGCTGCTGCAAATTTAACCAAATGACGGCTTCCTGACGAGTGAACTTTGAAGTTAGAGAGAACTTATTATCTTTGCTGTGACAACACAATGCCACATCTTTTCCGATGAATAAAGTATTAGTCGTCGACGACGACGTCACCTTCTGCCTGATGCTCGAAACCCTGCTGCAGAAGCACGGGTATGCCGTTGAGCATTCGTACTCCTTTACCGAGGGCCGTAAGAAAATGCAGTCGTTCCAGCCCGATCTGGTACTCACCGATCTCAGGCTTCCGGACCACGACGGGCTTGAAATTCTTCAGCTTGTCAACCGCGAAGCACCTCAGGTTCCGGTGATTCTGATGACCAGTTACGGAGATATCCGCACTGCTGTTAAGGCGATGCGGATGGGAGCATTTGATTACGTTGCCAAGCCGGTAAATCCGGATGAGATCCTTTCTACGATCCGCAGGGCGCTTTCCAAAAAGAATGCTTCCGGGCCGGATGTGCAGGTATCGCTTAGTGAAGGTGCTTTCATTGAGGGGGTTAGCGAGGCATCGGCGCGTATCAGCGAGCATGCTGCCCTGGTAGCTCCCACCGGAATGTCGGTGCTTATCCTCGGAGAGAGTGGAACGGGAAAAGAATTTATCGCGCGCAAGATTCATGCACTTAGCCAGCGCAAAGACAAACCTTTTGTTGCCATCGATTGCGGTGCACTGCCGCGCGACCTTGCCGGAAGCGAACTTTTCGGTCACATCAAAGGATCGTTTACCGGAGCCATTGCCGATAAGCAAGGGCAATTTGAAGTTGCCAACGGAGGCACCATTTTTTTGGATGAAATCGGGAATCTGAGCTATGAAATTCAGATTCAGCTGCTTCGTGCAATACAGGAGCGTAAGATACGGAGGGTGGGATCCACCACCGAAATACAGGTGGATGTCAGGATTATCACCGCAACCAACGAAGATCTGAAACAGGCTGTTTCACGCGGCGATTTTCGTGAAGATTTGTATCATCGCATCAATGAGTTTGCCATCATGGTTGCTCCCTTGCGGGAGCGGCCCGACGATCTTCAGTTGTTTGCCCTTCATTTTCTGAGTCAGGCCAATTCCGATCTCGGGCGCTCCGTATCTGCATTCAG